>DMQJ01000044.1:19123-23569 GCA_003455715.1 Acidimicrobiaceae bacterium
TGAACCTGCGACCTTCGGGTTATGAGCCTATTCATGGTCATCGGGAGATGGCCTGGTCAGCTGCCGTTCCTGCAGGTCAGTGAACCTTTCGTGGACCCGTGGCTCCCCGCTGTTTCCCGTGGTGTACCGATGTGCTGGTACATGGTTGGTACCTGCAGACCCTTCTCCGCTCACCACGGAGAGTGACAGATCTCAGTTGCTCAAGATCCCGTGGAACTCGCCGACGGCCGTGACCCCGTCGGCGAGCAGTGCACGGTGTTCGAGGTCTGGGTGGTTGCCCAGCATCTCATCGGCGTACGCGACGGCACCCTGGGCGGCGACGTCGGCGAAGTTGTCGCGCAGATCGTCGAGCGCCGTTCGCACAGCCGCGAGCTCAGACCCGAACCGGGCAAGGACGATGTCCGCTGCCGCCTCGACGCCGCCGGCGTCGTTGTGCAGCAGCACGTAGGCGATGTCGTACCAGTCCTTCGGCTTGCGCCGTGAGTGCGCCGCTGCACATTTGGCCATCAAGAACCCGCCGAGGCCGGTCACGTTGATCTCGGCGATCTGTTCGACACCTCCGACACGCGCACGCAGCTGCCGCACTTCGATGTCGCGCACGGCGAAGCCGGTGCCGCGCAGGTTGGCGGCACCGAGGTCGTTGCAGCCGTCGAACACCACCGTCGCACCTGCGGGCTGATCGTCGAGGTCGGCGAGCAGCTCGAACTTGATCATTGCGGCGCCGTCGCCGTCATCGGTGCGCCATCTCCACACGCGCTCGGCGTCCGGCTCGAACTCTGCGTTCAGCAAGGCGCGCTCGAGCCGCTGCGCGTTGACGGTGCCGGCGACGATCTCGAGGTTGACCTGCACGTCGACATCAGTCGTTCCCGAGTGCACCAATCCCGAGGTCGAGCACAGAAGATCGGGAACGAGACCACCGAGGAGCACGAACGCCGGGCGTTCGCCGTAGTGGTGCACGACTCGGATCAGCGCTCGTTCCGCCGCCGCTCGGGCCGCTCGCGACCGCGGCACTTCATCGGTCACCGACGACCTCCTTGAGATGCTCGGCCGCGTCCTCGCCGCGGACACCGCCGTGGAGCAGATCGACGTAGACCCGTGGCCACGGCGCCACCCGCAATCCACCGATCTGCGTGGCGAGACGGTTCGCTGACATGGTGGGGAACGGGCGCAGGATCAGGCGGCCGCCAGCGACGGGCTTGAAGCCGGCCGACGCTGCCAATGCTTCCAAACCGACCACCGTCTCGACCGACACGTACACCTCTGCTGTCGTCACCGTGGTCAGGTACGGCGCCAGTTGCTCTGCGGCAAGCGCGCCGGTCACGGCGAAGTCCACCTGTTCCGCCTGCCAGCGGTCGGCAGTCTTCCGGAGCCCGTCAGCGAGGTCACGCCAGGTTACACCCACTTCCACTTGAAGGTCTGGTGCCAATGCAGCGGCCGCCGATGCGTAGGCGCTCAACAACCGGTCCCGATCACCGACGCGACGTGCTGAGTTGCGGCCGCGATCGGCCGACGCATCGAGCAGTTCGAGATCGGCGAGGATCCGGAGCGCGTTCACGCAGCTCCCCATCGACAGGCCCGTCGCGTCGTGCATTGCCGATGCTGTGGGCTTGACCCCGCAGAGGGCTGCTTCGGCGACCGCCAGAGCAGATGGCGTCCACCGCCTCGGCGCTTCACGCTTGGTCGGCTTCCCTGAACGGGCCACGATGATCGTGTCGAGCGCGATCTCGGCCGCGCCCGTCTCGTCGACCCAACCGATACCCGCCTCGGCAAGTTCTGCGCGTGCCCCTGGCGAGAGCACACGGGCGACCACGATGTCCGGCCGCGGAATGTGCTGGGCAAGGACTCGACGAACGTCGCCGAGCTGACCTTCGCCAGCCCACTTGACCTGCAACGGGCGGCCGTTGACGATCACGTCGCCCCCATCGTCAGCCGCACCGAGGCGCACCTCGACCGAGCGCGGCAGGACGGCCAGTAGCGCCTGCTCCGCTCGTGTCGCCGCTTCGCGCTTGCGTTTCATCAAGATACCTCATCTGAGATGATACATCAGCGTTGCACTGATGTATAGCTTATGGCTGAGCTATTCAACTGGCGGCTCACCCTGCACGTCATCGTGTGCGGCGACGACATCCCGTTCGAACAGGACGGATGGCGGGACAACGAGGTGTGGCGTGGTCGTATGCTCGGGATGGTGCTGCACGACCTCGCGACGAGACGCATCCCGTTCCACGTCGTGAGCGGTTCGCTCGACGAGCGCGTCGCTCAGGTTCGCTCCGTCCTCGCCGGGACGCGCGTCGACTCGCCTCGGCAGATCAACAGCCTCGGTCCGCGCCCAGCGGAGGTGCAGCAATGAGCAACCGCGGCGGCGGAGACCACCCGAAGATTCAGCTCGTGCGCGGTGACATCACGAAGCAAGTCGTCGACGCGATCGTCAACGCCGCTAACTCGTCGCTTCTCGGCGGCGGCGGAGTCGACGGCGCCATCCATCGGGCGGCCGGCCCGGAGCTCGTTCAGCACTGTCGGCTACTGGGTGGATGCCAAACCGGCCAAGCCAAGGTCACCCCAGGCTTCAGGCTCACCGCCCGCTGGATCGTCCACACCGTCGGCCCAGTCTGGCGAGGAGGCACGAACGGCGAGCCGGAGCAGCTCGCTTCGTGCTACCGCGAGTCGCTGGCCCGGGCCGACGAAGTCGGTGCGACATCAGTCGCGTTCCCCGCCATATCGACGGGCATCTTCGGCTACCCGATCCGCGCAGCAGCTCACATCGCTGTCGCGACTGTTCGCACAGCCGCGACATCCGTCGGCGTCGTCCGCTTCGTCTGCTTCGACGACGAGACGTGGGATGCCTACGAGTCCGAGCTTGACCGCCCGTAGTCGTCACCGTCAGACGAGGCAGTCTCGTCGCTGGATCTCACCGACAGCATCGGCGACCATCGGGCAATTTTTCGATGCAACTGATTGACCAGGTACGCCGCAGCGGTGGCCCGCCAACTTGGTACATGCGTGGTACATCCAGCGGCGATCACGGCCGTCGGCTACGAACAAAGCCCTGGTAGATCTTGCGATCTACCAGGGCTTTTTCAGTGGCGGGGGCAGTGTGCTGCGTCAGGACATAGGAAACGGGTCTGTCGCGTCGTAGGAAACGCGGTTGCGGTGAAGCTGGCGGGTGTCGAAAGCTCGTCTGGTCATCACCGCTGTCGTGTTCGAGGGCCGCTCCCAAGCCCAAGTCGCCCGTGACTACGGCGTGTCCAAAGGCTGGGTCTCCAAACTCGTCGCCCGCTACCGCACCGAAGGCGACCTGGCGTTCGCACCTCGCTCACGCCGCCCCCACACCAGCCCCAACGCCACACCCACGTCGACCGTCGAGTTGATCATCGAGCTCCGCCGCACACTGACGGCCCGAGGCCGCGACGCCGGCAGCGACACCATCGCCTGGCACCTCGAACACGACCACCACATCACCATCTCGACGTCCACCATCCACCGCCACCTCCGCGCCGCGGGGCTGGTGGTCCCCGAACCGAAGAAGAAACCGAAGTCCTCCTACATCCGCTTCGCCGCCGAGCAACCCAACGAGACCTGGCAAGCCGACTTCACCCACTGGCAACTCGCCAACGGCGTCACCGTCGAAATCCTCTGCTGGCTCGACGACCACTCCCGCTACGCCCTGTCCGTCACCGCCCACCTCCGCGTCACCGTCGGCATCGTCCTGGCCACCTTCCAAGCCGCCACCGCCACCCACGGCACCCCGTTCTCGACCTTGACCGACAACGGAATGGTGTTCACCACCCGCTTCTCCGGCGGCAAAGGCGGCCGCAACGCCTTCGAAGCCGAACTCGTCCGCCGACGGGTCGTGCAGAAGAACTCCCGCCCCAACCACCCCACCACCTGCGGCAAGATCGAACGCTTCAACAACACCCTCAAACGCGCCCTACGCGCCAGACCCCCGGCCGTCACGATCAGCGACCTCCAGGCCCAACTCGATGCCTTCGTCGACGACTACAACCACCATCGCCCCCACCGCTCACACCCACGCCGAGCCACCCCCGCAACGATCTACACCGCACGACCCAAAGCATCCCCAGGCGAACGAGGCGACGACCCCCACTCACGCGTCCGCCACGACATCATCAGCAGCTCCGGCACCATCACCCTGCGCCACAACAGCCGCCTGTTCCACATCGGCATCGGCCGACCACACGCCCGAACCCACGTCCTCGTCCTCGTCCACGACCTCGACATCCGCGTCATCAACGCCGCAACCGGCGAGATCCTGCGAGCCCTCACCCTCGACACCACCCGCAACTACCAGCCCACCGGCAAACCCATCGGCGGCCCATCACGCCCCTACGGACCCCAGAAAAACAAACGATCCGGACCTTGATGCAGGTCCGGATCGTTTCCGATCTCTTGCGAGATCACATCAGTGGCGGGGGCAGGATTTGAACC
>DMQJ01000044.1:23776-25243 GCA_003455715.1 Acidimicrobiaceae bacterium
TGAACCTGCGACCTTCGGGTTATGAGCCGACAGCCTCACGTGCGGCCTGGTCGGCGTCCGGGTGCGTTGGTGCTGGTAGTCCGCCGATTCGAAGCTCTGCTCGAGGCGCCTCGTTTGCGCCGGTGTGCGACCGTGCGCACCAGTCGTGTTCGCGTTCTGTTCGCGTGTAGTGAGAGGCGGACGATGCAACCACCAGATGGAGACGCTCCCGGGCTACGCCCCGAGGGTACGGGTCAGACCCTTCCTCTCGACTCTGTCCGGATCATGCGCACTCGGTGACGCCGATTTCGGTAGCGAGGCGGTTGGCTTCGGCCGAGATCGGGTTCTCGCCGGTCGGGTCGAAGAAGGCGGTTCCCTGCGAGCGTGCCGCCTCGACGCCGGATCGTCCGGCGCTCAGCCACTCGTCGACGGTGGCGGCGAGTTCCGCCGGTGGCGCGAGTGCGTCGATCGCTTCGATCTGCGCGTTCACGTTGGCGAGCACCTGGTCGAGCACCTCGAGCAGTCGCTCGTCGGTCGGCGGGGTCCCGGAGCCGAACGTCTCGGCGGCCAGTGCTTCGATCTCGGCATTGCCCGCAGCACAGATCGTGTTGGCCTGCGCCACGAACGCCTCCTCGGTGAGCACAGCCGGGCTGTCCTCGGCCCGAGGAGTGACCGACGTGCTCGCAGCGCCAGTGGTGTCCGTGGCGTCGGAGCAGCCGGCACCGATCATGAGCGCAGCGATCACCAGTGGTGCGAGTCGGCGGCTCATCGGGCGGCCTCAGGCGTCGGGTGGTCGGCGTGGCGGCGACGTGAGAGCCAGTTCGTCATGAACACGGCGACCGCGAGCGCTGCGTAGTTGACCGCGAAGTAGGCGATCGTGCCGACGAGTTCGTCGGACACGTCACCGTCATCGGCGCGCAGAACGTCGTGGGTCTGGAAGGGGAAGATGACCGCCCAGACGACAACGAGGACGGCGAGCGCCAGACGTCGGCTGGGGGCGAGGAATCCGAGCAGTGGAGTGAGGATGAGCAGGGCGATGATCGCCATGACGGGTCCTTTCGTCGTGGGTGTTCGTGGTCACCCCCAGCCAACGCCACGTGGTCGTCATCTGTCATGAGTCCGGGTTCAGGTCATGGGCGTGAGATCCTCACGGCCACGACGTGAACGGTCCCTCGGGACATCTCCTTTCGTATCCGTCAGAATCTGCGGGATCGACGCTCGTCCACGCATCCTCCGGGTCTCGCTCGTCACGGTGACCGCAGCCGCCACGGCCGCCACCATGGTCCTGGCTGTGATCGCTGCGGATGCCGGTTCCGCTGGAGAGGTCGGAGAGTGGATCACCATCGCGTTCGTGGCCGGGTTCGTGCTCTCGGGCTGGTGGCTCACCCGACGCCGCCCCGACGTCGCGGTCGGCTGGTTGTTCCTTGCCGCGGCACTCGGTGTGGCGATCGCGGCGACCGGGGCAGCGTGGGCGAGCGCCGCGGTCGG
>DMQJ01000347.1 GCA_003455715.1 Acidimicrobiaceae bacterium
GCTCACATGATCGCCGGTTACGTAGTCACGATCATATATCTTATTATTCATCATTTTCTTCGTTTTTTTTTTTTTTGTTTTTTTTTTTTTTTAAATGATCCGGCGCCCCCCGAAATCTCCCCTCTTCCCCTACACGCCCCTCTTCCGATCTCGATGTCGATCTGGCTGCCGGTGCCGAGTTGGCCGGAGATGCTGAGCACGGCAGGGTTGCCGCGCGTGTCGACCCATCGTGTGGGTTGGACGGGATGGAACAAATCACCCTCGTCGGTGAACGCGCCCACGAGGTCGACGATGAGGTCGGTGCGTTGCGAGCTGTAGACGCACAATGTGCCGTCGGTGAGCAGGCTGATGGCCACCCCGGCCGTGGTGCGATCGGCGACGTAGTTGACGTTGGAGGTATTTGGTCGCTCGCCGCAGGCGAACACGGTGAGGAACCCACGAGCGCACGGTTTCACCGCGGTGACGTTGACGACGGCCGACTCCGCCCCGGGCGGTAGTTCGGCCGACAGGTCGATCTCCACCGTGTGCCCCTGGCCGAGCTTGCCATCGCCGCCTCCGTACTCTGCGAAGCGGCTGTCGAACATGCGCACAGGGTCGACGCCTTCAAACCCGGTGTCGATCGCCAGCGGCGGCGCCGGGTCGCCGGTGGCGGCATCGAACTCACCCGCTTGGGCATCGCCCTCGGTGCACGACTCCAACTCAGAGCCATCGAGCGCTGTCTTGATGAAGTTGGCCATCGCGCTGGCGCCGGTGGCGGTGAGGTGGATGCCATCGGAGGTGATCCACGAGGTCTGACCCGCCGAATACGTGTTCCAGTCGAGCACCACCAGGTTGGGCCACTGTGCCTTCGCGGCCTGCAGGTCTTGGTTGTGCTTGATGTAGTACTGCTTGTACGGGTAGCTGCGCGCCGGGTCGTAGCGGTACGTCAGCCAGTACACACGGGTGATGCCCTGGTTGCGGGCCTCCGTCATGATGTCGGTGATCGCATTGGTGATCGACGTGTCGTCGTAACCGGCGGAGATCACCAGGGCGTTGCCCATCTTGCCTGCCATCGTGGTGCGCATCAGCGGCAGCACGCTCACCGGTACCGGGCGCTCGCTCGTGTAGCGGCCGGTGCGGCTGCTGCAACTGGTGGCCACCAGCCGACGGCAGCTCTCCAGTGACCACACCTGGTCGTAGGTGGTGCCCATGATGTCGAAGCGGGTCGTGGCAGAGGCGCCACTGCTGTTGATCTCGTCCGTCCAGCGCATCGCGGCCGACACCGAGTCGCCCATGTGTGTGTACTTCACCACTGAGGGACCGCTGGGGATGGGGCCACGCAGGCCCATCTGGCGCATCAGCGGCGGGCTCACCACCCCGTCGGCGTGGTAGCCGCGATCGAGCTGGTAGCTCTTCACTGCAGCAGCGCTGGTGCTGTCGTACACCGTGTCGGGGGTGTTGATGCTGTAGCCCATCTCCACCAGCCGCTGCTCCAGGCACAGCACGGCTGCCGTCGGGTTGGTGTAGGTGGTCCACGGAGCCACCTTCGTGACCCCACCCGGCAACGGCGGGAACAGCACGGGCACGCCGAACAGGTCGCACGACACGGCCTGCGCGGCCGACGGTGCAGCGACCGGGGTGAGTGGAAGGGCTGCCGTAACGGCGATGGCGATGGCGGCGAGTAGCCGGTGCTTCATCCTGTGGTCTCCAAGTTCGTCGTCGCCCGCAGTGAAGTATCGGCTGCTGCCCGGCAGCCTTGACTCCCGTTGCGCCGAACTCGGACTCGCTCAGCCCGTGATCGACGCAAGGATGGCATCGTAGGCCGCTTCGGCGTACGCGCGCATCTCATCGTCGGTTCGATCTTGGATGGGGTGGGGGGTGAACACCCGCTTCACGCCCGGAAACCCGAGCGAGGTCGACTGTGCCACGGCCGCGTCGACGAACTCGGCCGACGCCACGAACACGCCCGGCACGCCCCGCCGCTCCAGGTCTGCGATGTCGTGCACACTGCACGACGTGCAGCTGCCTCAATCGGCGAGTGCCTCGATCACCAGGGTGCACTGGGTGGCGATCTCCTGGCGCAGATCCACCGGAGCCGGCTTGGTGAACGTGGGCTTGCGGTAGCGCATCACCGTTGCCCCGGCGCCGCTGAGCAGTTCTTCGAGGCGGTTCAAGAAGATGTCGCCGCGCGGCTTGCTGATGTCGAGCAGACCGATGACCTGGCCCTGAATGCCCGCCGGACGGGGGAGCGGCTCGCGGTGCGGCACGCTGCGCTCGCCGGTGGGGTCGAGCAGCACATGGCTCATGGCGTGACCTCCTTGGTGACGGGATGGGAACCGGTGGCCCCGTTCGCCCACCCTCCGATGATGGCAGAAAACAGACCGGCGCCCCCGCCCGCGTGCACCAACAGGATGCCGCCGGGACGGAACTTGGGGAGCGTGGCGTCGGCGAGGTGGCTGGGCACTCCGTCGGCGATGCCGAGCGCCCCGTGCACCAGTTCGCTGCCGTGGATCTGGAGCCGGCTGTGTAGCTCGTCGAGCAGCCGATCGCGGTCCCAGCCGGCCTCGGCGAACACCCGAGCATGTTCCGGACCCACCACCAGGATGGCGTCGAAGGCCATCACCAGCTTCGGGCTGTGCAGCGTGCGCAGGCAGGCGGCGAACGCGTTGGCCAACTCGGGCGCTGTGCGCGCCTTCTGGTCGACCACACAACGCGGGCCCTCGCCGGCGAACACGGTGACCGTGTTGGCGGAGGGATCGAAGCCGCGGCTCACCGCCAGTGAGGTGAACGGCGACCCGGCCTCCAACTCTGCGAAGCAGAAGCTGATCTTGCCGGGGTTGCCGTGGGTTGCCCGATCCACCTCGCCGGGGCGGCCGCCGCCCACGTTGCGCACTACGAGCTGCACAGCCCGGCCGATGGTGAGGTTGGCCCGATTGCCCTGACCGAGCGCGTTGCCGCCGCCGTTCATGCCGATGGCTCGGGTGCCGGGGCCATTGCACACGATGACCGGACCGACCGGCATGGTGGTGGCGAGCACGCCGTGAATGTTGAACTCGTCGGTGCACACGGCCTCAACGGCTGCGATCACCCAGGGCAGGTACTCGGGCTTGCAGCCGGCCATCACCGCGTTGACGGCGATCTTCTCCACCGTCACCTCCACCAGATCGGGCGGCACCACGGCCACCACGTCCTGCGGGTCGCGGGTAGTGCCCTGCAGCATGCGCAACACACGCTCTTCGGTGGGTGGTACCACGGGCAGGCCATCGGTGAAGCCGCGGTCGAACATTGCCTCGATGTCGTCGTCGAGTTCGGCGAGTTCGATGCGGCGGCTGCGCAGCACGCCGCCCCCGAAGCGGGCGTCG
>DMQJ01000046.1:0-292 GCA_003455715.1 Acidimicrobiaceae bacterium
GCGCAAGGTGAACAAGCTCGACCGAGGAACCCATGGAGGCGCATGTTGTGTGCGGCGAACGCGTCGGCGAGCGGGGGGGCTGATGATGACCCGCGACGGCGACGCCGCGCGCCGACGCACCACCGCCGCCACCTCATCGAGTGACGAGTCGACCGACACCGCACCCAGCACGACGGCGGTCGCCTCGTCGAAACCGGTCACCACCGACACCGACACGAGTACCACCTCCACCTCAAGCACCACCTCCACCACGAGTACCACGTCCACCCCGGGCACCTGGTCGTGTGGGGCG
>DMQJ01000046.1:490-1446 GCA_003455715.1 Acidimicrobiaceae bacterium
CCCCCCCCCCCGCGAGCGCGCCCGCCAACACGACTCCGCCCACGAGTCCACCCGACACGGCCGGTCCCTCCATCGGCAGCGCCAAGGTGGCCGTCACGCGCATCAGTTCGCAGGCGCCGGCCGGATTCGGCACGTGCGACGAGACCATCGCCAGCGGATTCGAGGCCCCGGTGACCGACAACGTCGGGGTCACCTCGGTGAGCGGCACGTTCCAGGCCCCCGGTGGTGCGGTGCGGCCCTTCACGCTCAGCCCTCAGGGTGGTGGCGTGTGGGCTGGCACGGTCGGCCCGTTCCCCTTCGCCGAGGTGCCAGTGGGCGATCTCGTGAAGTACACCGTCGTGCTCACCGCCCGCGACGCAGCGGGCAACACCACCCAACGCACCTTCGCCGAGGTGGCCGCCGTGGAGAGCTGCCCGATCGTCACCTGACGCTGCCCTCAGACAGCGCGGAGAAAAGCGTTGCGATGAACACCCCCTCGGCTCACACCGCCATGAGGGGAACCACCAGGCAACTGCTGACGATCGCGCTGATCACCGCGACCGCGACGACACTCACAACGTTGGCACCGCTCGCGGCCACGCCGGTTGCCGCCGAGCAGTCAGGCGGAGTGACCATTCCCGACCGCGGACAACTGGCTCGCATCGCCACCGGCGAGGCACACACGTGCGTCATCATCGACGCTGGTGAAGTGACGTGTTGGGGCAGCAACGCACATGGCCAACTGGGAAGTGGCCAAGGCACCAGCGTCGCGGCTTCCATCGGCAACGACGAACGGCCTGCCGACATCGGAATGCGCGTGTCGCTTCCCGGTGGGCGCACCGCGGTGGCGCTGGCCGCCGGTGCCTTCCACACCTGCGCCGTGCTCGACAACGGCGGCGTGTCGTGCTGGGGCGAGGCCGACCTGGGTCGCCTGGGCTATGGCAACCAGTTCGACATCGGCGACAACGAGACACCTG
>DMQJ01000046.1:1646-8187 GCA_003455715.1 Acidimicrobiaceae bacterium
CATCGGCGACAACGAGACACCTGCAGCGAACACGGTGAACGCAGGGCTGGTGCCGCTGGGCGCGGGTGTGCGCGCCGTGTCGATCACCGCCGGGCTGGCACACACCTGTGTGGTGACCGACCACTCGAACGTGGTCTGCTGGGGCGACAACGTGTGGGGCCAGTTGGGCTACGGCAACCAGACTGTGATCGGCGATGACGAGACCCCGGCAGCGGTGGCTACCAATGGGGTGGCGCTCCCCGGGGTGCCCGCGCAGGTGACAGCCGGCGACCACCACACGTGTGCGCTGCTCACCACCGGTCGCATCACCTGCTGGGGGCGCGCCGTGGAAGGTCAACTCGGCTACGGCAACCAGAACGTGATCGGCGACAACGAAACACCCGCAGCCAACGCCGTGAACGGAGGGCTCGTCGACCTCGGGCTGATCGGGTTCACGCTCACCCCACTCACCGCTACGGCCATCGACGCGGGCGCCTACCACACGTGTGCCGTGGTGGCGGGCGGGGTGAAGTGCTGGGGCTACGGCGACAGCGGACGCCTCGGGTATGGCAACACCAACTCGATCGGCGACAACGAGACGCCGGCCACGGTGGCAGCGCTCTACACCGGTCTCGGAGGCGTGCGCGCCGTTGCCGCCGGAGGCGGACACACGTGTGTGGTGGTCGGGTTCGACGCAGTGGGCTGCTACGGGGTGAACGGCAGCGGGCAACTGGGTCGAGGCAACACCCTCGCCGTCGGTGACAACGAAACAGCGTCGGGGCTGGTCGCCATGCCCGGCAACGCGCCCGTGCGTGCCGTGGCGACCGGTACCGAGCACACCTGCGTGATCGACGACACCGACCAGGTGCAGTGTTGGGGCGCGGGCAGCGACGGACGCCTCGGGTACGGCAACGAAACAACGATCGGCGACAACGAGGCACCTGCGGCGAACCCGGTGGACCGCGGGCGGGTGCGCCTTCCGGCTGCGCTCGGAGGTGCCGCGGCGCTTGCCACAGGGCATGGTGCCCACACCTGCGCAATCGTGCGCGGTGGCCAGGTGACGTGCTGGGGCGACAACACCTACGGCCAACTCGGCCTCGGTAGCACCGCGATGGTGGGCGACAACGAGACGCCGCGCCTCGCCGGCCAGGTGGCCCTGCCCAGCGGGTTTCGGGCCACCGCACTGAGCCTCGGCGAGTTCCACACCTGCGCCTTGCTCGGTGGCGGACGGGTGCTGTGCTGGGGCCTCGGTGCCGACGGTCGATTGGGTACCGGCACGACAGCCAACGTGGGCGATAACGACTCGGTGGCGGGAGAGGGAACGTTGGTGGGTTTGCCGGGCGGGCGGAGCGCAACGGCCATCACCAGCGGGCTCGCCCACACCTGCGCCTTGCTCGACAACGGAGCCATCACATGCTGGGGCCTCGGTGCCGACGGACGCCTCGGCTACGGCAACACCAACAGCATCGGCGACAACGAAACGCCATCCGCCAACCCGGCGAGCGGCGGCCTCGTGCCCACCCCCGGAGGAATGGCGGCGGTCGCCATCGGGGCTGGTGCGCACCACACGTGCGCCGTGCTGGCCGACGGCTCACTCACCTGTTGGGGCTACGGCGGGGATGGCCGTCTCGGCTACGGCAACACCAACAGCATCGGCGACAACGAAACGCCATCCGCCAACCCGGTGAACGGCGGCCGGGTAGCCCTCGGCGCTGGCGTGAAGGTGAAGGAGGTCAGCGGCGGCGAACGGCACACGTGCGCGCTGCGCACCGACGGCAAGGTGGCGTGCTGGGGGTCGAATGCGTTCGGCCAACTCGGTAGTGGTGCCGGTACGTCGGCCAGCGCCACTGTGGGCGACAACGAGACACCCGACTCGCTGGCCACCGATGCCGTGGTGCCGGTGAACACCACCGAGGTGACGGCAGTGTCGGCCGGATGGGCGCACACGTGCGTGCTCGGCGCCACCAGCCGCGTGCACTGCTGGGGCACGGGTTCGGCGGGGCGGCTCGGCTACGGCAACACGACCACCATCGGCGACGACGAGTCGGCGGCTGCAGCAGGGCAAGTGAGCTTCCCATTGCTCAGCCGCCAGGTGGTGGCGAGCAACTCGCACACGTGCGCGGTGCTGTCCGATGGTCGCGTGTTCTGCTGGGGGTACGTCGGCGAGGCGCGCCTCGGCACAATGGCCTTCGGCAACGTCGGCGACACCGAACCCGTCTACACCACCCTCGCCAACGGTGTGGCCATGCCCAGTAGCACGGCCGCCCGAGAGTTGGCGACCGTGGCACCGTTGCGGCTGCTCGACACCCGCCTCGGGCAACCCTTCGATGGCGGAACAGGCAACGGAGTGATGGTCGCTGTCGGCACGGTGGTGGAGATCGAGGTGGCCGGGCGCGGTGGCGTGCCATCTGATGCGACGGCGGCAGCGATCAACGTCACCACCGTGGGCGCCGCCGGCCCTGGCTTCGTGCAGGCCTTCCCGTGCGACACCGTTCCGTCAGCCTCGATCCTCAACTTCAGCGGTGCAACCGCCACACCCAACCACGCCGTCGTCGCACTCGACCGCCGGGGCACCGTGTGCCTACAGGTATCGCGTGCCACCCACCTCATCGTCGATACCAACGCCGGGGTGCCACCCACCTCGGGTCTGCTCCCGGTGAGCCCTGCGCGCTTGCTCGACACCAGGCCCACCGGCATCACGGTCGACGGCCAATCCCAGGCGGGGGGAGTCATTGCCACCAACGGCACCATCTCCGTGGTGGTGGCCGGTCGCGGTGGGGTGTCGGCCACAGCCGGGGCGGCCTGGGTGAACGTGGTCGCGGTGGGTGCGACGGCAAAGGGATTCGTCACGGCCTACCCATGCGGCAGCCCGCTTCCGAACGCGTCGCTGTTGAACTTCGTCAGCGGTGAAACTCGGGCCAACGGCGGTCTGGTGAAGCTGGGCTCCGGAGGTTCACTGTGCCTGTACAGCAGCGCGGCAACCCATCTGATCGTCGACGTGATGGCGTACACGCCCTCGAAGGCACTGGCGGTGCCACGTCCTCCGGTGCGGCTGATGGACACTCGGCCGGGCGGCCTGACCATCGACGGCGTCAACCAGGCGACGGGCCAGCTCCCTGGCAACTCGGAGACCAAGCTTGCGTTTCGCGGCCGAGCCGGGGTGTTGCCGAGCACTCGCCAGGTGGTGCTCAACGTCACCGTGATCGGCAACGTCACCGGCTATGTGCAGGTGCGCGAGTGCGGTAGCGCCGGCATCGGTTCCACCGTCAACGTCTCCCCCGGCAACGCCGTCGCCAACAGTGTGATCGTTACGCTCGACGGTGGCGGAAACGTGTGCATCGTGGCCAGCGTCGGCCTCCACCTCATCGTCGACCTGGAGGCAACGATCCATTAGGCCGCCCACCACGACCTGCGAGACTCGGCGGGCGGCCACACGTTGGCCGCATGTGTCCGAACAGCGAACAGGATCCATGGCAATGACGGCACGCGACTGGCAGCCCGCTCGACTCCTTCACCCAGGAGGCCCGTTGGGCCAGCACGACCCGGCACGCCGAGCCAACTCGGCGCTTCTGGCCGTCATCGCGGGTGCACCCGAGGTGGGTCGAGCGGTGCTTGCGCCGCTTGGTGCCCCCGCCGGCACCATCACCTCGTTCATCGACGTGCCATTCGAGCGCGACGGGCGACGGGTCGTCGTCGACGGCGTCGTTCGCGTCACCACCGACGACACCACGTGGACTGCGCTGGTGTGCGTCGCCAGTGGTTGCGACGTGCTCGAGCCGGATCGCTCCGCTACCTACCGAGCCATCGTGCGCACCTACGGCTTCGATGCCCTGGTGATGGTCTCCAACGACGGGTCGAAGGCGGGTGAACCGGCCGCCCACAATGAGGTCCACTGGACCTGGACCAACCTCATCGCCGCGGCCGCTCGCTGCAGCGACCTTCTCCGCGACCAGTCCCCTGAGTATGCGTGGCTCATCGATGAGGTGGTGCACTTTCTGAACGACCCAGCGTCGGGCGTGCTCGAACCGGCCGAGCAAGCTCAACAGGAGCAACCGCCGCTGAGGGCATTCGTGACGAAGGCGAGCCGAGTGTTCGCCACCGTGCGGCGCCGCGCGGCATCGCTCGCGGTGTCGACGGCCGGGGTCACGTGGATGGCCGCGGCGTTCGCCTTCATGCTGGTCGAGAACCGCAACCCCGAGCGCGACATCTCCTTCGGCGACGGCCTGTGGTGGTCGCTCTCCACCATCACCACGGTCGGCTACGGCGACATCTACCCACTCACACCTGCGGGCCGCATCGTCGCCGGCATCACCATGTTCGTGGGCATTTCGACGTTCGCCATCGTGACGGCACGCATGGCTGACCGCCTGCGTCAGTCGGCGGCGGGCACGAACAGGAACGAGCCGGACTCGAGTTCGACCGGGTCGACCAGTTCGCCGTCGCGCACGGTGTAGAGCGTCGCGGTGCGGGAGTCGACCGGGCCCTGGTCGGAGCGCACTACCAACTGCGAGAAGTCGGGCGTGTACGCCACCACGATGCCCGGCACCGACACCACCGCTCCATCGACCACCACGATCTCGGCGTTGCCGCCGGTGATGAGCGAACAACCCGACAACGATTGCGGCCCGAACACCTGGCCCGCCACCGCAATGCGCACCTCACCGGTGGCGATGTCGACGATGGCCGTCCGGTCGGGGACATCGCCACCCACCGCGAAGGGGAAGCACGTGTCGCCGAACCCGCGCAGCGAGATCTCGGTCGCGCCCGGTTCGATCTCACCAGCGGCGAAGCGTGCCACCAACGATCCGGAGTCGTCGAGCAGCGCCCACCCATCCTCCAACTCGACGAGGAAGCGGTCGTCGGCGAGGAAGAAGCCGCTCACGTCGCCACCGGCCAACTCGGCCATCGCCGCAGGGTCGACGCGGCCGCGCTCGTCGATGGACCCGTCGCTGAAATCGGCAAGGAGCACCCTCCCGCTTTCGTCGACCACGAGCGCTGTCGTGGTGCCCGACTGCAGCCGCACTCGCACACGGCCCTCGACGGTGATGGGCGACCCCACCTCCACCCCGTTGTCGTACAGCGTGAGCGTTCGTTCGGCGCCCACCGAGCCGGCCACCACCTGGGTGCCAGCGGCGTCGTACACAGCGCCGTCGAACCATTGGCGCAACTCGGGCGAGGTGGTGCTGAACACCCCGGCCCCAGCGTCGCCGTACACCACGCCCACACCGTCGCGGGCCGGTTGTGCGCTGAACAAGCGGTAGTCGCTCGGCACGCCGAAGGCGCGATGCAGATCGACGGCGATGCCCGCCCGCAGGTCGATGAACACGCCGCCTTCACCGCTCGCTGCGGTGCCCACCAGGAGGTCGCCGAAGCGGGTGAGGATCAGCCCGTCGAGGTCGGCGGTGATGCTGCGCGTCTCGCCGATGGCCGTATCGATGACCGTGACGACTCCGGCGTCGTCGTCGGTCATCGTCACCAGCGTGCTCGCTGGGTGACCCTGGGCGAACGCCGTGAGGACACCCAACGGTTCGTAGCTGGCGACATCGCCGGAGACGACCACTCGCTGAATGGCGTCGGCATCGGCGTCGATTCGCAGCAGTTGCCACGGGGCGGCTGCGGGCTCGTCGTCGTCGCCACCGAACACCACCCAGCCGATGCCCCCGAGCGCCACCACCACCGCGAACGCTGCGGCCAGGGGCACCCATCGGGGAAGCGCCCGCCGAGAGCGCCCATCCTCGCGGTAGATCACTTCGTCGGCTGCGGGCGGCGGGAAGTGCGACACGCGCGCCAACGGTAGTCGGCGGGAAACCGCCAGCCCCTCCGCACGCGCTACCCCTACGCTGGCGTGATGCCGAGTTCGTCATCCGCTGGCCCCACTCACACGGTGCTGGGCACCTGCCACCACGACTGCCCCGACAGTTGCGGATGGGTGGTCACTGTCGACGAGGCGGGCCCGGTGCCCACTGCCGTGCAGATGCGCGGCAACGCCGACCACCCCTACAGCCGCGGCGAACTGTGCCCGAAAGTGAATCGCTTCCTCGACCGCGTGTACAGCCCCGACCGTGTGCTGCACCCGCTGCGTCGTGTGGGGCCCAAGGGCGAGGGCCGCTTCGAGCGCATCACCTGGGAGGAAGCACTCACCGAGATCGGCCAGCGAGTGGGCGAGGTGCTGGCCACCGACGGGCCGGATGCTGTGCTGCCCTATGTGAGCGCCGGGAACCAGAGCCTGCTCGCCCTCTTCTTCGGCGACCGACTGTGGCACCGACTGGGCGTGGCCCACACGACGGGTGCGCTGTGTGGCGCGGTGGCGGGCGCGGGTACGGCCACCACGCTCGGCACTGGCAAGGGCATGGAACCCAGCGATGTGGCGCACAGCCAACTCATCCTGCTGTGGGGCACCAACACGCGGCTCACCAACCGTCACCTGTGGCCGTTCGTGGAAGAAGCCCGGGCCAAGGGCGCATCGCGCGCCGGCCGCCGACGAGATTCTCGACGGCCTGACGGACTTCGGCACGCTCGCCCTCGTTCGCCACTTCGTCTAACCCGTCGAGCAGCAGGAGGA
>DMQJ01000380.1 GCA_003455715.1 Acidimicrobiaceae bacterium
TGATCTTGCCGCCAGCAGTCGTAGCACTCACGCGTCGAGCGGGCTCGGCGCGCGAGTGCTACGACTGCTGGCGGCAGATCCGGCTGTTGTGGTGACCGGCCCCGACACCGACGGCGGTGCCGACACGCTGGTGTGGTTGGCGGCGTACGACGCCGACGCCCGAGCCACGCGGCGCGAGAGCGCGCTGGCTGGTCTGGCCGCGGCACTCGATGCGCAGCCGACAGCCACCCACGTGGTGCTCGTGTCGTCGGCCATGGTGTACGGCGCGTGGGCCAACAACCCGGTGCCGCTCACCGAAGACGCCATCCTGCGGCCCGACGTGGAGTTCACCTATGCGCGCCAACTCGGTGCTGCCGAGCAGTTGGTCGACGACTGGCGTCGTGCCGCACCTGGCCGCACTGTCACGGTGCTTCGGCCCGCGGTGGCGATGGCGGCCGACGCGGTGAGCGGGCTGGCGAACGCGCTTGCTGCGGGCATGGGGCAGCGCATGGGCGAGGCCGATCCGCCCGCTCAGTTCCTACACCTCGACGACCTCGCCGCCGCTGTCGAACTGGCCGTGGTACGTCGACTCGACGGTGTTTTCAACGTGGCCCCCGACGGCTGGGTGCCGGGCGAGCGCGTGCGGGCCTTGGCCGGCGCGGTGCCCACCGTGAAGCTGCCCGACCGGGTGAACGAGGTGGTCACCAACCTGCGCTGGCGGTTCCAGCGCGGCCCCATTCCGCCCGGTTTGCGCAGCTACACCCGCTCCCCGTGGCTGGTGGCCAACGACCGGCTGAAGGCCGAAGGGTGGCGGCCCACCGTCACCAACGAACAGGCCTACGTGGAAGGCACCGAGGCCAAGTGGTGGACCATGGTGTCACCGAAACGTCGGCAGGAGTTGGCCCTCGGCGCCCTCGTCGCCGTGCTGGTGGCTGTTGCCCTTGGCACCGTCAAGGCGGTGCGTCGGGCTCGTGCCCGTCGCCGCTGAGCCACTGCGCGAAGCTGCGGGCATGGTGAAGCTCGTCTATGCCCTCCGCCGTTTGCCGCACCTCAGCCGCGAGGAGTTTCAGCGCTACTGGCGCGAAGTGCATGCGCCGCTGGTGGCCGAGCGGGCGTCGGTGCTCGGCATCCGCCGCTACGTGCAGTGCCACACCCGTTCCGACGCTGGGTCGGATGCGGCACATGCCGGCTTCCAAGCCCGCAACGGTGGGTCGCCCGCTCCTTTCGACGGTTTCGCCGAGCTGTGGTTCGAACCACCGGCGAGCGACCGGTCCGAGGCGGACGCTCAGGCCGCGGCGCAGGCCGCTGCCGAACTGCTCGACGACGAACGCAACTTCATCGACCTCCCCAACTCGCCAGCGACGATGACCGACGAGCACCACATCGTCGGTGCCGAGCGCCGCCTCCTGGTGCCCACCTCAGATCACGATGGCACGCTGGCGTGGCACGCCGGGCTGTTCGGCTGGGAGGTCGTGCGGCAGTGGCCGGGCGGCACCCTGTTGGCCATCGACGACCACACTCGCTTGGAGATCCTCGAAGGCAACGCCGACTTCCCCCCGGTGCCGTCGCTCGAGGGCACAGCCTTCGTCGTCGAGGTACCCGACGTGGCGGCCGTGTACACCGCCGCCGTGGCACGAGGAGCCACCGTGGTGCAGCCACCGCAAGACAAGCCGTGGGGCCATCGCAACCTGATCCTGCGCGACCCCAATGGGCTCGCCGTTGTTGCGTTCGAAGTGCGGTAGCGCTGCGGCTACAGCGCAGCCTTGGGCGGCGCCAGTTCCACCCGCACGTCGATGCGCGTGCCGTCGGCGCACTCGACCACCACTGACACCACATCGCCGGGCTGATGGAGCGCCAACACTCCGGCAAGGTCGGCAACGCTCGTCACCGCAACGCCTCCGACCGTGAGAATGGTGTCGCCGACGTCGAGGCCCGCCTTGGCGGCTGGGCCGCCCGCTTCCACCGCCGACACCACCACCACCGACGACTCGTCGGCGCCGGTGAGGGTGGTGAGCATCAGACCCATCCACACCGTGGGTGGCGTGGCGGCCCCCACTGCACGGCGCAGACCGTCGATCCCTTCCAGCGACACCAGGGCGCTGCCGGTGTCGGTGAGGGTGCAGAGGGCCACCAGATTGCCGTTGTCGTCGGTGACGGGAGCACCCTCGGCCAGGAGTTCGGGCGTGCCGCAGTCGGCGCCCGCCAAGCCGTCGGGCCCGACCGTGAAGGTATGCGGCACCTCGGCCCAGGCAGTGAGCGAGTCGCCTTCGTCGACATCGACGGCCACGGTGAACGATGTGGCCATCGCGCCCGCGGCTGGGCTGAGTACGGCGAGACCCCGTTCGGAGTCGACGAGCAGCACATCGGCGGTGGCCACCCCGCCGTCGGGGGTGAGCAGCTCGACGGATGCGCCATCCACTGCGGCTGCCGTGGTGACCACGAGGCGACCCTCGTGCAATGCCACGGCCACGGCGCCACGATCGGTGGCGGTGTGGTAGGTGACCTGGAACGTGGGAACCGGGCGACCGGCCACCGTGGTGGTGGGCTGGTGGGGCGGGGAGGTTTCGGTGTCGTTCGAGCCTGACACGACGCCGGTGCCCGGGGTCTCGCCCGGTGCCGCCAGCAGCGTGGTGGATGAGTTGGGGGAAGGCTGGCTGCTGGTCGCCGAGCCGAACGACGGCTCCGAGTCGCCGGTGGCGCTGAGTGCCGACGCGTCGGCGATAGCCATGGTTGACCGGCTGCTCGACACCGACGGCTCGCCGGTGTGCGTGGGCAGCAGTGCCCACAGCACGGCCGCGGCCAACGCCACGCCGACGGTGCCGGTGGCAACCGACAACCCGCGCCCGATGACCAGCGGCGGTTCGCTCTGCGCCCAGGCGGCCATGCCCACTTCGCTGGGGTGACGCCACGGTCGCTCGTGCGCAGGCATCGGTGCGGGCGGGTACTCCTCGCCGTCGTCCCAGTCGCTGTGCGTCACGAGTCGGTCAGGTTAGTGAAGGACTCGGCCGATGGGGCATCGCGCGGCTGGGCCGGTGGCAGCGTCGGTCGCGACGGCTACCATGCCACGTTGTGCAACCCCCGGCGTCCGGCTCCTCCTGGCTCGGCTGCGGCGCGGGCGCACTTCCTATCGGGCCTGCCTACGAGTGGTGTGTGCAACCCGGGTGTGGGGCGGTTGTGCTGTTCAGCGGCACCGTGCGCGACCACGCGACCGATGAAGCCGGTGTGATGCGCACCGGAGTGCAGCACCTCAGCTATGAGGCCTACGACGAGCAGGTGGTGCCCCGTTTCGCCGCCATCGAGGCCGAACTGCGCACGCGCTGGCCGCACACGGGGCGCGTTGTCATGCTGCACCGCACCGGTCGCCTCGAAGTGGGCGAGAGCTCGGTGGTGGTCGTCGTCAGCGCCCCCCACCGTCCGGAGGCGTTCGAGGCGGCCCGCTTCGCCATCGATGCGCTCAAGGCGAGTGCCCCCATCTGGAAGCACGAAGTGTGGGCCGACGGCGAAGGCTGGGGCACCGGAGCGCACGCGCCGGTGTCGCCCGCCGAGGTGCCCACCGCAGCCAACCCGTCAGCCGTGGGTGGTGCCGCATGATCTGGGTGTTCATCGCAGTGGTCGTCGTCGCCGCATTGGCCCTCGTGGTGATGACGCGTGGTCGAGGAGGTCGCCAGGAGTCAGGTGTGGTGAGCTTCCGCCGCCACATCGATGCGTTGTCGCCCGAGGCGCGTCGTGAGGTGCACGATCGGGTGCGCGCGCAGCAACAGGGTAAGGACCGGAAGTAAGCCATGGCACGCGACCTCGCCATCGACCTCGGCACCGCCAACACCCTCGTCTACATGAAGGGCAAGGGCATCGTGCTCAACGAGCCCTCGGTCATCGCTCTCAACCGGCAGACCGGCGAGGTGCTGGCCACCGGCCGCGAGGCCTGGCAGATGATCGGCCGCACGCCCGGCTACATCGTGGCCGTACGCCCACTTCGTGGCGGCGCCATCACCGACTTCGAGATCACCGAGCGCATGATCCGCCTGCTGCTGCAGCGAGTGGGCGTGTCGCGGTTCACCCGGCCCAAGGTGGTCATCTGTGTTCCGTCGGCCATCACCGAGGTCGAGCGCCGCGCCGTCACCGACGCTGCCCGCCGTGCCGGTGCCGCCGACGCGCAACTCATCGAACAGCCGATGGCAGCGGCCATCGGCGCCGACCTGCCCATCGACGAGCCCGTCGGCAACATGGTCATCGACATCGGTGGTGGCACCAGCGAGACGGCGGTCATCAGCCTTGGCGGCATCGTGGCCCTCGAAGCCGTGCGGGTGGGTTCGTTCGACGTCGAT
>DMQJ01000224.1:0-123 GCA_003455715.1 Acidimicrobiaceae bacterium
CTCGTAGGCGCTGGCGGCGGTGGCCGCGAGCGGCGAGTCGGTCTGTGGCGCCGGGCCGATGCCTCCGCACTTCTTACCCACCACGGTGGCCACGCGGGCCGCCAGGTTGCCGAGGTTGTTGGC
>DMQJ01000224.1:330-4427 GCA_003455715.1 Acidimicrobiaceae bacterium
TTGCCGAGGTTGTTGGCCAGGTCGCTGTTGTAACGGCCGATGAGGCCCTCGTAGGTGAAGTCGCCGTCCTGCCCGTAGGGGGTCTCGGCCAGCACGTAGTAGCGGAAGCCGTCGACCCCGATGTCGTCGATGAGGTCGAGCGGGTTCACCACGTTGCCGCTCGTCTTGCTCATCTTCTCGCCACCCACGAGCAGCCAGCCACCCACGCCCCAGCCCGCAGGCGGCTCCAGGCCCGCGCTCATCAGCATGGCCGGCCAGTACACGCAGTGGTGGCGGATGATGTCTTTGCCGATGAGGTGGATGCCCGGCCACCACGTGTTGAAGCGCTCGGCGTCGCTGCCGTAGCCGACGGCCGTGATGTAGTTGCTGAGGGCGTCGAACCACACGTAGGCGACGTGCTTGGGGTCCCACGGCAGGGGGATGCCCCACTGCAGGCTGGTGCGGCTGACACTGAAGTCGCGCAACCCACCGCGGATGAGGCCGAGTGCTTCGTTGCCGCGGAACTCTGGCTTGATGGCGCCAGGGTGGGCGTCGTACCAGTCGAGCAGGCGCTGCTGGAAACGGCTGAGGCGGAAGAAGTAGTTCTCCTCCTCGTAGTACTCCACCTTGCGCTTGTGGATGCGGCACAGGTCGCCCTCGTCGAGCTCGTCGTCGGTGTAGTACTCCTCACAGGCCACGCAGTACTTGCCCTTGTACACATCGAGTTCGATGTCGCCGGCGTCGTAGCAACGCTGCAGCAGTTCGGCCACGCCGATCTTGTGGCGTTCCTCGGTGGTGCGGATGAAGTCGTCGTTGGTGATGCCCAGCCGTTCCCACGCCTGGGCGTAGAGCGGGGCGATTTCGTCGACGAACTCCTGCGGGCTCTTGCCCGCGGCCTCGGCGTAGTCGGCCACCTTCTGGCCGTGCTCGTCGGTGCCGGTGAGGAAGTGCACGTCGTCGCCCAGGAGGCGATGCCAGCGGGCGAGGGCATCGCCGATGATGGTGGTGTAGGCGTGGCCGAGGTGGGGCTTGGCCGTGACGTAGTAGATGGGGGTGGTGACGTAGAAGCGGTTCATGGCAGGACCTTTCGGGGAATGGCGGACAACGACTGGGTCAGCAGCCGGCGCACATTCGACGAGCAGAGGGCAGGGCCTGCGAGGTCACGTGGGAGAGCCTACGCCTGCCCGCCCGCATCACGGCAACCCCGTTTCCTCCTCCCGCCTCCACCTCCACGCTCTCGAGTTTCTCGCGACCGTGTCATGGCCTGACCGGCGTTCCGTCGGGAGCGGCATGACATGGTCGGGTACCGTCGGCGGGCATGGCCGTCCCCATCGTCAGCGAACGCCGCAGCCTCGGGCCGCACACCACCGTCCTGTTCGGTAGCGAGCAGGGCAAGTACCCCGATGGCAACACCGTTCTCGTGCGCGGTCGCGACAGCTCACTGGTGATCGACCCGTCGCTCTCGGCCCGCAGCGAGGCGCTCGACGTGGACCGGGTGCTGCTCACCCACACCCATGAAGACCATGCGGCGGGAGTCTCCGGCGTGCGCTGGCAGGAGTTGAGCGTGCACGAGGCCGACTTGGCGGCGCTGCGTTCGGTCGACGATTTGATGCGTTTGTATGGGTTGGCCCCCGAGTCGTGGCCAGCGATGACGCAGATGGTGCAGGAGCGCTTCTTCTTCGAGGGCTGGCCCCAGGCGACCGGGCTGTGCGACGACGACGTCATCGACCTCGGAGGTGTCACTGTGCGCCTCATCCATGCGCCGGGTCACACGGGCGGGCACAGCGTGTACCTCATCGAACCGGACGGCGTGCTGGTGACGGGCGACATCGACCTCACCGGATTCGGCCCGTACTACGGCGACGCGGCGAGCAGCTTGGACGCATTCGAGAGCACCTTGGCGATGGTGCGCGAGATTGCCGCCGCGCATTACGTCACCTTCCACCACAAGGGAGTGGTGGAGGGGCACGAGGCCTTCGCCGCCGCGGTCGACTCCTACACCGCGTCCATCGGCCGCCGCACCAACGACCTGCTCGCCCTTCTCGCCGATGGGCCGAGCACATTCGACGAGTTGCATGCTCACGGCATCGTGTACCGCGCCGGTACTCGGCCCGCAAACTTCGGCGACTCGGTGGAGGCGCACACCATCGAGCGTCACCTCGCCCGGCTGCTGGCCGATGGTGCGGTCGCCTCCGATGGCCAGCAGTATTGGCTCGCATGAGCGAGTTCGACACCGCTACCGACGTTGCCGCCGATGGCAGCACGACCATCCACGACGGGTGGGACATCAATGGCAACGCCAACGGCGGCTACCTGATGGCGCTCGCCGCCCGCGGCATGCGACTGGTAGCGGGGCGCGCCGACCCCATCACCGTCACCGGGCACTATCTGGCGCCGGGCAAGCCGGGCCCCGCGCGCATCCACACCCAGGTGGTGAAGGAGGGTCGTCGTTTCACGACGGTCACCGGGCAACTCGCAGCTGGCGATCGCACCGTGCTGCAGTTGGTGGGGGCGTTCGGTGATCTGGCTTCTGCCCCTGCTGGCTACGAACACATCGACGTCGGCCCGCCCGACCTGCCCTCGTTCGAGGAGTGCACGCCGCGCAGCCCGCAGCAGGGCGCTGTGCCGCTCGGGCTCACCCGGCACCTCGACATTCGCATCCACCCCGACCAGACCGGGTGGGTGCGCGGCGACCGCAACGGGGTGCCCGAGATGGCGGGCTGGTTCTCGTTCCGTGATGGCCGTCCCATCGACACGCTGGCGCTGCTGCTCATCTGCGACGCGTTTCCGCCGGCGGTCTTCCACCTCGACATGCCGCCCGGCTGGGTGCCCACGGTGGAGTACACCGTGCATGTCCGCGGCGTCCCCGCGCCCGGCCCGGTGCGGTGCGTGTTCCGCAGCCACTTCGTGCAGGGCGGCTTCCTCAACGAGGACGGCGAGGTATGGGACTCCACTGGCCGCCTCGTCGCCCAGTCCCGCCAACTCGGCCTCACCCCCCTCACGCCCTAACCCGTTTTACGTAAAAGGTGACAGGCCCTGACCTGGGATGACGCGTCCGGCGTTTTGACACAAAGCTGAGGGTCCGGGGTGGCCGGTCGCGCACCTTCCAACGGTTTGTGTCAAGAACCCGGACCCGTCGGACCAGGTCAGGCGCTGTCACCTTTTACGTAAAGCGGTGTAGCGGGTGCCGGCGAGGAAGCCGCCGGTGGCGAGGCCGACGGCGCCGACGGCTTGCGAGGTGCGGCGAATGACGGCCTTCGTGCGCTTGCTGAACACCACCACCGGCCACCCGCGGGTGCCAGCGACGCGTTCCAGCTTGGGATCGGGGTTCACGGCCACGGGGTGGCCGACTGCCTCCATCATCGGCAGGTCGCTGGCGCTGTCGCTGTAGGCCCAGCACTGGTCGAGGTCGAGGCCTTCCCACCGGGCCAACTCCTCGATGGCCTCCACCTTGCCCGGGCCGTAGCAGAACGGCCCGTCGAGTTCGCCCGTGTACACCCCGTCGACGATGCGGCTGCGGGTGCCGATACCTGCCGTCATGCCGAGCGCCTTCGCCAACGGCTCCACCAGCTCGACCGGCGAGGCGGAGACGATGTAGGTGGCCCGGCCAGCGTGGCGATGCTGTTCCACCAGCCGACGGCTCTCGGGTCGCACCCGCTCGAGCAGCTTGGGCACGATGTCGGCGTTGAGCGCCACCAAGTCGTCGAGGTGGATGCCCTTCACGGCACCGAGGATGCGGTCGCGCACGCCGTGCGATGTGTCGTCGTCGGCTCCCACCAGCCGGAACGTGATCGCGCTGGTGGCGTCGCGCACCATCTGCGGCGTGCTCACCAGCTTCGCCCGCCAGGCGGCGATGCCGAGCACGAATGCACTCGACCCACTGATGAGCGTGCGGTCGAGGTCGAAGAACGCGGCGCTGGGCCCGGCGGAGTACACCGGCGGCGGTGCGCTGTGTTCGGGGTGAGGGTGTTCCTGTGCGTGTTCGTCCATGGTGACCGGCCGCCGGTCAGCGGGGGATGGTGAGCGCCAGGTCGTACACCCGACGCTTCGCTGCTCCGGTGGCAGCCATCACGGTAGCGATCGCCGTGCGCCGGTCGCTGGCGCGCAGCAGCCCCTTC
>DMQJ01000224.1:4596-4865 GCA_003455715.1 Acidimicrobiaceae bacterium
GTAGCGATCGCCGTGCGCCGGTCGGTGCCGCCCTCGAGTGCCGTGCGCAACATCGCCAGGATTTGTTCGTCGTCGGCCGGTGCCGCCAACGGCGCACCCTCCACCACCATCACGTACTCGCCTCGGGGCTCCACCTCGGCCACGTGCACGACAGCGTCGGCCAACGATCCGCGCCACACGTGTTCGTACAGTTTGGTGAGTTCGCGGGCGAGGACGACCCTGCGCTGGTCGCCGCACGCGGCGGCGAGGTCGGCCAGCGTGCGGGCCAC
>DMQJ01000468.1 GCA_003455715.1 Acidimicrobiaceae bacterium
CGGCCTGGTGCTGCTCGGTGACCGCGGTGGTATAGAAGATGGCGACGGCGGCGTCGATGGCATTGCCGCCGGCTTCGAGGACCTTGAGTCCGGCGCGCGCCTGGAGGGGATGTTCGGCGGCGACCATGCCGTTGGTACCCATGACGGTGGTGCGCCAGGGCCAGGGGTCGGCGGAGGGCTGGGCGGGGAGCAGGGAGACTAGGAGGGGTAGAACCAGCAGTGGTCTCATAGTGACCTCTGATTGTATTGCGTCGTGATACACTCGTGGGACATCGTTGCGGTCAGAGGGAAGTTGTTTGATGTTACCTCAGAAGTTGGAGTCAGTCCGCGAGCTGACGTCGTGGAAGGAGATCGCGGATTATCTGGAAGTGAGCGTGCGCACGGCGCAGCGCTACGAGCGGGAATTTGGACTGCCGGTGCGGCGGCTGGAGGGGGAAAAAGGCCGCGCGGTGGTGGCGCGGGTGGACGATCTGGAGGCGTGGAAGCGAAGGGCCCAAACGCCGCCAAAGTGGTGGGCATCGGTGCGATGCTGGCCTTCGCAGGACGCAACCGGGCCATCACCTCCGCCCCAACCCTGCGCCGCGGCGTGGCCATCGAGGCGGGCGTGGGCCTGTGCATCATCGCCGTCACCGCTGCCCTCGTCGCGTCGACACCGGCCTGATTCACTACTACACTCTGTAGTAGAAGCCCCTCGAAAGGACCCAGATGATGCGCCGCGCACTGATTGCTGTCTCCGCCGTCTCCGCTCTCGCCCTGCTCGCTGCCTGCAGCGACGATCACGACTCGATGCCGATGGACTCGATGCCGATGGACTCGATGCCGATGGACTCGATGCCGATGGGCTCGATGCCGGGAGTGCCTGCCGACGCCGACTACACGGTTGCCGATGT
Source organism: Acidimicrobiaceae bacterium (assembly GCA_003455715.1). Lineage (GTDB taxonomy): Bacteria > Actinomycetota > Acidimicrobiia > Acidimicrobiales > Ilumatobacteraceae > UBA668. Next base: position 891 of record DMQJ01000468.1, read on the forward strand.
GGAGTTCGCGCAGGGCATGATCGCCCACCACGAGCAGGCCATCGCCATGGCCGAGATCGCACTCGACCCCACCGTCGGGGCCTCACCCGAGGTGGTCGATCTCGCCCGGCGCATCCAGGCCGCGCAAGACCCCGAGATCGACCAGATGACCGCATGGCTCACCCAGCGCGAGCAGGCACTCACCATGGACATGAGTGATGGCCACAACATGGCCGACATGCCCGGGATGATGTCGGCCGAAGACATGGAGCGCCTGCCCACCCTGGTGGGCCCTGAGTTCGACACCGTATGGCTGGAGATGATGATCGCTCACCACCAGGGCGCCATCGAACAGGCCAACACCGTGCTCGCCGACGGCACCAACCCTGAGCTGGCCGCTCTGGCCAACGCCATCATCACCGCCCAGCAGGCCGAGATCACCGAGATGGAAGCCCTGCTCGCCGCCTGACATGGTGCCATCTGCGTAGGGCCGCTAGCCTCGCCTCCATGGAGAACGAGCAGGTCGTCGAAGACAGCGTCGAGATCGAGGAAGAGCTGTTGGTGGAGGAGATCTCCATCGACGGCATGTGCGGTGTCTACTGAGCTAGCCACCCACCCGCTGCTTGCCGCAGCGTTGGAGTTGCACCCCCAGGTGGCGCTGCGGCCCGAGCCGTTCGGCGCGCTCGCCTACCACTACGGCAATCGCCGGCTGGTGTTCCTGAAGCACCCCGACATGGTCACGGTTGCCCGGGCGTTGGCCCACCACCCCACCCTCGCCGACGCCCTGCGCGCCTGCGAAGTGGCCGAACGCCGGTGGCCGTCGTTCGCCAAAGCCTTCGAGTCCCTGCTGCAGAGTGAGGTTGTCCGTGAGCGTTGAGTCACTCGCCACCCAGATGAAGGCCGGGCTCGACGCGCCCATCTGCCTCACCTGGGAGCTCACCTACGCCTGCAACCTGCAGTGCGTGCACTGCCTGTCGTCGAGCGGCCAGCGCGACCCCCGCGAGCTCTCCACCGCCGAGGCCATGGCAGTGCTCGACGAGTTGAAGGCCCTGCAGGTGTTCTACATCAACATCGGCGGCGGCGAGCCGATGGTGCGGCGCGACTTCTTCGACATCGTCGAGTACTCCGTCGGCAACGGCATCGGCGTGAAGTTCTCCACCAATGGGGCATTCATCGACGCCGAGAAGGCCCGTCGCCTGGCCGCGATGGACTACCTCGACATCCAGCTGAGCATCGACGGCGCCGACGCCGCCACCAACGACGCGGTGCGCGGCGAAGGCAGCTTCGCCACCGCCACCCGTGCCATGGACAACCTGGCCGAGGCCGGGTTCGGCCCGTTCAAGATCAGCGTGGTGGCCACCCGCCAGAACGTGCCGCAACTCGACCAGTTCAAGGCCCTCGCCGACCGCTACGGCGCTCAACTGCGGCTCACCCGCCTGCGCCCCAGCGGCCGCGCCGTCGACACGTGGGACCAGTTGCACCCCACGCAGGCGCAGCAGCGGGAGATCTACCACTGGCTGTTGGCGCACGGCGAGAACGTGCTCACCGGCGACTCGTTCTTCCACCTCAACGCCCTGGGCGACGAAGCCTTGCCGGGGTTGAACCTGTGCGGGGCCGGCCGGGTGGTGTGCCTCATCGACCCCATCGGCGACGTCTACGCCTGCCCATTCGTCATTCACGACGAGTTCCTCGCTGGCAACGTGCGCGACCCCGGCGGGTTCAGCAAGGTGTGGAAGCAGAGCGACCTGTTTCGCTCGCTACGAGAGCCGCAGAGCGCCGGCGCCTGCGCCTCATGCGGCGCGTTTGATGCCTGCCAGGGCGGGTGCATGGCCGCCAAGTTCTTCACCGGTCTGCCCCTCGACGGGCCCGACCCCGAGT
>DMQJ01000011.1:0-1503 GCA_003455715.1 Acidimicrobiaceae bacterium
GCTGTGGCCGATCAAGAAGAAGTACGGCAACCAACTCAGCTGGGCCGACCTGATGGTGCTCGCCGGCAACGTCGCCTACGAGTCGATGGGCCTCAAGACGTACGGCTTCAGCCTCGGCCGCCCCGACATCTGGCACCCCGAGAAGGACATCTACTGGGGCTCCGAGAAGGAGTGGCTGGCGGCCAGCCGCTACGAAGGCACCGGCGACAACCGTGAGTCGCTCGAGAACCCGCTGGCCGCCGTGCAGATGGGCCTCATCTACGTGAACCCTGAAGGTGTGGGTGGCCAGCCCGACCCGCTGCGCACCGCGCACGACGTGCGCGTCACGTTCGCCCGCATGGGCATGAACGACGAGGAGACCGTGGCCCTCACTGCCGGCGGCCACACCGTCGGCAAGGCCCACGGCAACGGAAGTGCCGGCAACCTCGGCCCCGAACCGGAGGGCGCGGAGATCTGGGAGCAGGGGCTTGGGTGGAACAACCACCAGGGCCGCGGCATCGGCCACGACAGTGTCACGTCCGGTATCGAAGGCGCGTGGACCGCCAACCCCATCAAGTGGGACAACGGCTACTTCCACATGCTGTTCAGCTACGACTGGGAGCTGCGCAAGAGCCCGGCCGGTGCCTGGCAGTGGGAACCGGTGGGCCTCACCCCGCACGACACGCCCGGCGACGTCGAGAACGGCGACCCGACCACCGGCGACGGAGCGACGCGCATCATCATGACCGATGCCGACATGGCCATGATCAAAGACCCCGTCTACCGCCAGATCTCCGAGCGTTTCTACAACGACCAGGCCTACTTCTCCGAGGTGTTCGCCCGGGCGTGGTTCAAGCTCACCCACCGCGACATGGGCCCGAAGAGCCGCTACATCGGCCCCGAGGTGCCCGCGGAGGATCTCGTGTGGCAAGACCCGGTGCCCGCGGGCCCCACCGGCTACGACGTCGAGGCTGTCAAGGCTCGCATCGCCGCCAGTGGCCTCAGTGTGGGCGAGATGGTGGCAACGGCGTGGGACAGCGCTCGTACCTTCCGCGGTAGCGACTTCCGGGGCGGCGCCAACGGTGCGCGCATCCGCCTCGCCCCACAGAACGCGTGGGAAGGCAACGAGCCCGAACGGTTGGCCAAGGTGCTGGCGGTGCTGGAGGGCATCGCTTCCGACACCGGCGCCAGCGTGGCCGACGTCATCGTGCTGGCTGGCAACGTGGGCGTCGAGCAGGCGGCGGCCGCAGCCGGGGTGAACATCACCGTGCCGTTCCTGCCAGGTCGTGGCGATGCCACGCAGGAGCAGACCGACATCGAGTCGTTCGGCTACCTCGAGCCGGTGGCCGACGGGTTCCGCAACTGGCAGAAGCAGCAGTACGCCGTCACGGCCGAGGAGATGCTCCTCGACCGGGCGCAACTGCTGGGCCTCACCGCTCCGGAGATGACGGTGCTCATCGGCGGCATGCGGGTGCTGGGCACCGTCTACGGCTCGGCAGGCCACGGCGTGTTCACCGACCGCGT
>DMQJ01000011.1:1739-4527 GCA_003455715.1 Acidimicrobiaceae bacterium
GTCAACCTCACCGACATGGCCAACACATGGCATCCCGCCGCTGATGACACCTATGAGGTCCGCGACCGGGCTACTGGCGCAGTGAAGTGGACGGCGACCCGCGTCGACCTCGTGTTCGGCTCCAACTCGGTGCTGCGTTCGTACGCCGAGGTGTACGCGCAGGACGACAACAAGGAGAAGTTCGTGCGCGACTTCGTTGCCGCCTGGACCAAGGTGATGAACGCCGATCGCTTCGACGTGAACTGACCCACGATCACCAACGGCACTCAGGCCCGCTCGGCGGGGACGGACGCGCAAGCGGGGTCCTCGCCGAGCGGGTCGCCGCGTCTGCCTAGGCTTGGTGTGTGCGACCACTCGTCTCGCCCATCAGGGCACTCGTCGGCACTCTGGTGATTGCCGGAGCGTTGGCGAGTTGCGATCAGTCGGGTGGTGATGCCGAGCCCACGTTCGTTCCACTCACCGTCGGCGCCACCACCAGCACCTCCGACCCACGAACCATCCCCGGGTACCCGCGAGTGTGCGCCATGGTCGACTTCGCTCACTTCGATGAGGTCACCGGGGCCACGGCCGCATCGTCGCAGGAGGGTGCACTTCGCGGCGTGGTCACGTGCACGGTCAGCGACGTCAACGGCGAGAAGCTCGTCGCCGTGTCGGCCGGCCCTGCCGACGGTTTCGCCGACGCCCAAGCGACGCCTGGTGCGGTGGAAATAGCGGGCATCGGCGACGCGGCATTGCGCGCCGAGGGCGAACTGCACATCCTGGTCGGCGATGAACACCTCACGGTGAAGCTGTATCCCGGCGCCGGAGTACCGCCCGACAGCCTCGACGCAGCGATCGATGCGTTGGCGATCGATGTGGTCGCCCGCTATCTGCCGCCGCTCACCGACTGACGGCGCGCCGCGACGCGGCACGCCGCCGCGCTCCTCATTGACGCTCCGTGTTCATACTCCGGTGATGAACCCTCCCTCAGCTCCCCAGCGCTTGGCGTTGGCCCTCTCCATTCCTCTCCTGCTCGTCGCAGCATGCGGGGGGACTGACGGGCCGTCGGCCACATCGTCGGCCGACACGGATGTGCCCGCCACCACCGCTGCGCCTCCCACCACAACTGCCGCATCGGATCCGCGGTGCGGTGTGGCGACCCTGATCGGCTTCGACGACGTCGCGTGCGCAGAACCGCACGACGCCGAGTTCGTCGGGCTCGTCGCGGCACCCGCGACCGCCGACGTGGAGGGCGAACAGTTCGATGGAGCGGCCTCGGTCGCCGTGTGCGCGGCACTCGTCGAAGCGTTCGTCGGCCGTCCGCTGAGCAGCTTCGGGGTCGACGTCGGTCACGTCGCCGTCGAGGGCGAGCAGGTGGAGTGTTGGGCCGAGCCCCCCACCCGCGGCCTGCTCGTCGCATCAATCGCTGAGGTCGGCCTCGAGGCCGCGCTAGGCGACGCGGTGCTTCTCGCCGACCTCGACCCGTCGACGTGTTTCTCGTACGCAGCCGACGACGACTTCAGCCTCGGCTACATCACCGACTGCTCCACCTTCCAGGCCGAAATGATGCTCGGGGTGGTCGAGTCCGACCTCGATGGCTGGCCCGGCGACGATGAGGTGCTCGACGAGTTCTCCGATCTGTGCGCCGACCTGCTCGCCGCAACGTCGACGGAGACGCTGCCCGAGGTGTCGTTCATCTACGGATCGGAAGAGGAGTGGGAGGTGTATGGCCGCCGCTCCGCCATCTGCACGACGTACCGGCCGGAAGACTTCGACGGATCGGCAGAAGGTGACGACGATCCGTTCGTGAGCCCGGCAACCTACGTGCCAGGGGTCGATGCTCCGATCTGCCTGCAGAACATCGAGGAGGACGACAGCGCACCCCAGTTGTGGTTGCAGGTGGAATGCTCGGTGCCTCACAACGCTGAGCTGACTGCGGTGGTGGAGCTCCCCGAAGGCGCACTGCCTGCCGACTACGACGAGGCGGTGCTGCGGCTCGCCGAACTGTGCGCCCCCTCGGTGCAGAACTACGTCGGGGCAGAGTACGCAGGCTTCGGCGTGTTCGTCTCGACCAGGGTGACCGGATCGCTGGGCCAACCGGTGACCTCGCCGGTCGACTGCATCGCCTCAGTGCCCGAGCCCGTACTCGTCGGTTCGTTCCAAGAGGCTGCCTTGCCCGACCTGCTCGGCGACGTGAAGGTGCTGACATCGTTGAGCGTGGGTACCTGCTTTCAGTTCGTGGGCGACGCAACATCGCTGGTCACCATCGCCGACTGCAGCGACGAGGGTGCGCTGCTGTTCGTCGGCACCTATCAAATGGCCGAACGCGACGTGTATCCCGACGTCGAGGTGTTGCGGGCCGAGCGGCGCACGGAGTGCGAGCGAGTGCTGGCGGCGTCGGGGCTGAGCGGCGACCCGGCCACACTGTCGGGCACGTTCGTCGGTCGCGACAGCTACGTCGTGCTCGGCGCCCGCACTGCAACGTGCGACGTCGCGCCGATGTGAGGACTCGCGGAACTCGAGGGTGATCTGCTGCATCGGTTGGGGTGTTCGTCACCACCAACCGATGCAGGAGCCACCCGATGTTCACCCGAGTCACCACCCATTCACACGCCGCCCGCGCTGCCCGACTGGCAGCCATGGGCGCTGGCGCCGTCCTGCTGTCGGCGTGCGGCGCACTGGGAACAAGGGGCGCGGAGACTGGCCCCGCCTCTACGGCGCCCGCACTGCCGGCGATCGCCACGACGATTCCCGCAACGACCGTGCCTGCCACGGTGCCCGCCACCGTCCCGGCCACGGTGCCTGTCAC
>DMQJ01000075.1:0-174 GCA_003455715.1 Acidimicrobiaceae bacterium
TGACGATTGCGCTTGCACCATTGATGTCCATGTGCCCGACGTTACGCGCCGGGGCCTCGCCGCACCGAACCGGCGCCCCATCTCCCCGCTCGATCCCTGGTCTCCCCCCGCCGCCGCCCTCTTGGAGGGTTTCATGCACTCACCCGCTGTGCGTCGCGCCGTGTCGCGCCGGGC
>DMQJ01000075.1:442-3782 GCA_003455715.1 Acidimicrobiaceae bacterium
ACACGGCGGGGCGACGTGCAGCAAACCCTCCAAGGGGGCGGGGGCGGAGTCAGAAGAGGGAGGTTTGCGCGGGGCTCGGGGCCGCCGACTCGCAGGGCGCGGGCGGCTCGTCGAACGGACCCTTACTGGCGACGACAGCGAGGCGGTCGACCAAGTCGTTCATCGGGTCGCCGCTGTGGCCCTTCACCCAACGGAAGGCAGGGCGCCGTTCCTGCACCAGTGCCACCAGCGGCTTCCACAAATCGGTGTTGGCCACCGGTTCCTTCTTCGAGTTCTTCCACCCGTTGGCCTGCCACTTCACCCACCAGCGGTCGCGGAAGCAGTTCACCACGTAGGTGCTGTCGCTGACGATGGTGAGATCGCCCGGCAGGGCACGCAGCGCCTCAAGCACGGCCTGCAACTCCATCCGCTGGTTGGTGGTGCGGGCATCGCCGCCCGACCCGCTGATGGTGCCCTCGGGGGCTACCGCCCAGGCCCATCCGCCTGGCCCGGGATTACCCGCGCACGCGCCGTCGGTGTAGACGACGGTGCTCATGTGAGGGCCTCACGCACGAGCGTGGGCCCGAGGAACTCGGTGGCGATGCGCAGCGACGCCTCCGCGGTCCAGTGGACGGCATCGGGTCGCGACGGAATGTCGATGGCCAATCCGTTGTCGTCGACCCACGCAGCCAGCTCCGCAACACGCACCGCCGGGTTGGCGGCAGCCATGTCGCGCATCAGGCCGTAGAGCGCCTCGTGGCGGGTGACATCGCCCTGGCGGTCGCTCGGGCCGAGCATGCCCACGATGGGCAGCGGCTCGGTTGCCCACACCACTCGCGGCACGCCGAGCGCCAACAGGTTGTCGGTGAGCGCCTGGAACGACGAACGAATCTGCTCGAGGGCATCGGGGTGGTTCGATGCCAGCACCTCGCCGCCGGCCACCACCCGGCGATCGGCAACATCCCACGTGGTGGTGATGAGCATCACGACGTCGGGCTGCAACGCCGCTACCCGTTCGGGCACGATGCCTTCGATGTAGGGGCCGCACTCTGCGCTCACGTCGCGCTCGGGCAAGCCGTCGAACACCAAGTAGCCGCCCATCGAGAGGCCACAGCCAGGGCCTGCCACCACCTCCACCTGGGCCATCTCCGGGTTGGCTGCCGCCCATGCCACCAGACCCGCCCCTACCGCTTCGGCCGTGGAGTCGCCGATGACCACGATGCGCACCGGCCTCGGCGGCACCAGCGGGCCGGTGGTGGTGGTGGACGAGGTGGTGGTAACCCCCGGCTGTGTGCTGTCGGGGCTGGCGGTGGTGGTCGGCCCGGGTTGCGTGGTGGTGGTGAGGGGCACGAGCGGCTGCACCGACCCGGTGTCGATGGAGGCCTGCTCGGCGGCTGCCTCGTCGACCCCGTAGAACTTGGCGGTCTGCGGCACCACGAATGCGGCCGCCAGCACCACCGCCGTACCTGCCACGGCGGCCACGAGTGTGCGCCGCGGCACCATCCACTCCGCGGTGCGCACCGGCACCTCCAGTGCGAAGTACGACACCAGCGCCACCGCAAGGGTGATGGCCACCTTCAACGCCAACGACACCCCCACCGGAAGGTCCCACTGTTGGCGGTCGACCAGCACGTACACCGGCCAGTGATACAGGTACACGCCGTAGCTGATCTTGCCCAGTCCCACCAGTGGCCGCACGCCCAGCAGTTGGCGCACCGGCCCCTCGGCCTGCAGGCCAAGGATGAGCGCCGCGCTGGCGACCGCCACCAGTGGCAGCGCACCGTGGTAGGCCGGCCCACCCGCCGCAGGGAACACCACGGATGCCACCAACAGCGCCACCAGCGCTACCGGTGCAGCGTGACGCCACGCCGGATTCAACTCGCGACCGAACGCCCAACAGGCCGCCAGCGCCCCGAGGAGAATCTCGCTGATGCGGGCCGGGGTGGCGTAGTAGGCGGCGTCGGTGCCCCAGGTGAAGGCGATGACCGGTGCCGCCACCGCCGAGACACCGGCCAGCCACGCGATGAGCGTGATGGGGTACGTGCGCCAGCGGCGAGCAAGTGCCATGAGGCCCATGAACGCCAACGGCCACAGCCAGTAGAACTGCTCTTCGATAGCCAGCGACCAGTAGTGCAGCAACGGCGATTGGAAGCCACCGGCCTCAGCGAACTGTTCGCCGTAGCCGCCGCCACCGAACAACTCCACCCAGTTGAACACCTGGAACAGCGCGCCAAGCACGTCGGCACGGAGCCCCTCCACCCCCCGGAACCAACCCGCCCAGGCCATGAGACAAACGATGAGCAGGCACAGCAGGCTGGCCGGCAGCAAACGCCGGGCCCGCCTGCCGTAGAACGCGGCCGCGGCGATTCGGCCGTGAGCGCCGTGCTCGTGCAACAGCAGCGAGGTGATGAGAAACCCACTGAGCGTGAAGAACACCGACACGCCGAGGTAGCCGCCGGTCATCCACGAGATGCCGCCGTGGAACAGGAGCACCACGCTGACGGCGACGGCGCGCACCCCGTCGAGCGCGGGTTGGTAGCGGATGGTGCCTCGGCTCACCCGGGCGAATCTAGAGGGCCGACGCCACTCGCGCGCGGCGGATGGCTCAGTCAGTGACGACGGGGAAACCGGCAGCAGCCCACGCGTCGAGCGGCCCGAGGTCGTACACGGTCGTGAACCCGGCGTCGATCATGGCCTGGGCGGCGATGGCACTGCGTCGACCACTGCGGCAGTAGACCACGTACTCCTTCGTGGGGTCGAGGGCGGCGATGCCGGCGGTGAACTGGCCGCCTTCCACATCGAGGTTGAGCGCACCTTCGATGTGCCCCTCGGCGAACTCGCCAGGTGTGCGCACATCGATGACGGTGAGCGCTTCGCCCTGCTGCAGCATCAGGTCGGCTACCTCTTGGGCGCTGACCAGGACAATCCCCTTGCCCGTGGCCGGTGCGCCGGGGGCGGCCGGGGCTGGTTCGGCCGCGGCAACGGTGGTGGGGGCGGCCGTGTCGGCGGTGGCATTGGACTCGTCGTCGCTGCATCCGGCAGCCGTTGCCAGCAGGCCGACGAGCACGAGAGGAAGGACGATCGAACGTTGCATGGCTGCCACTCTAGTACCCCCCGGGGTATTAGCAAACATCGCAGACGCCGTCGATCGGTGGAAGAATGGGCAGATGCGCCGCCGCCTCACCTCCGCCGCCATGGTGCTGGCAGTCGTCATCGCCGCCGTCACCGCCGTGGTGGTCGCCCCCTCGCCCTCGCCCGCCGACGCCGCCGGCACCCCGCCCGCCTGTCCGTTCACCAACACCTGGCAGCGCTACTGCAACCGCTACACGTCCACCGGTTCGTTGGGCAGCATCGGCCTCAT
>DMQJ01000246.1:0-156 GCA_003455715.1 Acidimicrobiaceae bacterium
CGCACCCTCGACGACGCCCTCGCCGCGGGCGACCTCACCATCGACGGCGACGACGGCGCCCTGCGTGTGATCATCGACAACCTCGACGTCTTCCTCGGCGGCTTCCCCATCGTCGAACCCTGAGCGACCACTCCCCCCGTTTTACGTAAAAGGTGA
>DMQJ01000246.1:374-882 GCA_003455715.1 Acidimicrobiaceae bacterium
CGTTTTACGTAAAAGGTGACAGGCTCTGCGCAGGGCCGACGACTCCGGTGTTTTGACACAAACAAGGCACAGCTCGCACCCAGCGAGCTGGCCCGTCGGTTCGACTCAGCTGGCTCGGCCGGCGAGGACGGCTGCTTCGACGGGCTCGTACAGCAGGGTCGCCAGTTGGTTGCCGGTGGATGAGTCGGCTTCGATCACCAGGTAGGCACCCAGGCCGTTACCCATGTCGAGCCACGGCACCGAGCCATAGGCGCCCGCGTCGCTGATGCGGCCACTCACCCGGTCGACCCACCACCCGAGGCCGTAGCCGGTGTCGGCGTCGGCAGAACCGCCCCACACCTCACCGATGCGGTCGGCGTGTGACTGGGCCACTGCCTCGGGGCTCAGCACCGTGCCGTTTGGGCACTCGCCGTCGCGCAGGTGCATGAGCAGCAGCGTGGCGTAGTCGACCGGGTTGATGTACGCCCCGCCTTCCATGTGTGGGTTCTCGGTGGGCGGAAGTTGCGAG
>DMQJ01000246.1:1068-4662 GCA_003455715.1 Acidimicrobiaceae bacterium
TTCTCGGTGGGCGGAAGTTGCGAGGGGTCGAAGTTCTGCGGGTAGTCGAAGCTGCCACCGCCGAGGGGCACCCAGTGGTTGTTGTACCCCAGCGAGTCGACACCGCACGGCTGCAGGTAGGTCTCGTCGAGCAGCTCCGCCCACGTCTTGCCGGTGACCGTCTCGGCCACCGCCCCGGCGATCTGCCACTGCACTCCGCCGTAGCGGAACTCGGTGTCGGGCGGCACCACATCGGCGTCGTCGGCGTCGGTGGCCAACACCTCGGCCGCGCAGGCCTCCATCTCGGTGCCGATGAACTGGCACACGTAGGGCGAGTAGCCGGGGTTGGGCAACAGACCCACCAGGCCCGAACTGCTCGACATCATCTGCGCCAACGTGATGTCGGGGTGGTCGCCGGCCCACGGCACCAACTCGCCGATCGGGGTGTTGAGGTCGAGCACGCCCTGATCCTGCAGGCGTAGCAACACACCGGCCGTGAGCATCTTGCTCGACGAGGCGATGAGCGACACCCGGTCGGCGCTGAACTCGCCCACGTACACCTCACCGACGATGCCGTCTTCGCGATCGACGATGACCAGCCCTGCACCGTTGAGGCCGTTGTCGGCGACGAACTGCTCGACGATGGCCGCGACCTCCGAGAAGTCGTACGTGCCGCCCGGCGCGTCAGTCGACGTGGGTGCCGGATCGGTGGTCGGCACCGTGTCGACAACGGTGTCGGGCGCCGACGATGAGGTGGGCGCAACCGTGTCGGCCACCTCCGTCGCCGATGTGGTGGCACCCTTGCCCGACTCGTCGCTGCAGGCTGCTGCGAGCGCGGCAACAGCAAGCAGGGCGATGCTGCGACGAACCACGGACAGACGTGAACTCATCCGCCCATCAGAGCACGCCGCAGTGGGGCGAGCAACGACAAGCGGTGGCGGGCCGTCAGCCGACGGTCCAGGTGCCGTTGCTGCGCAACAGCGACGCCAGGTTGCCCGGGCCCTTCTTCTCGCCCGCCTGCATCACCTGCGCCGCCACCTGGCCGCCGTAGTCGGGGCGGTCGATGGAGCGGAAGATGCCGAACGGCGTGGGTGAATGGTCGTCGTGCGACAACCGGGCCAGCGCAAACGCCAGGCCCGGGTCGGCGCGGTGGGCGTCGTGCACCAGCAGCGCGTCCTCCCCCACCTCGGCCACGTCGACGATGCGCAACTGCCCATCGGTGCCCATCACCACACCGTGCTGGCCCTCCGCACCGAAGCGGATCGGCTGGCCGTGCACCAGGTCGATCATCCGCTCTGCACGGTGGTGCTTGCCGGTGACCTCGTCGAACGCAGCATCGTTGAACACGTTGCAGTTCTGGTAGATCTCGACGAACGACGCACCCTTGTGGTCGTGCGCAGCCTTGAACACGCTCATCATGTGCTTGCGGTCGAGGTCGTGAGTGCGGGCCACGAACGACGCCTCTGCCCCCAGCGCCACCGCCAGGGGGTTGAACGGATGATCGATGGAGCCCATCGGCGTGCTCTTGGTGACCTTGCCCTCCTCGCTGGTGGGCGAGTACTGCCCCTTGGTGAGCCCGTAGATGCGGTTGTTGAACAGCAGGATCGTGAGGTTCACATTGCGGCGCAGCGCATGGATGAGGTGATTTCCACCAATGCTGAGTGCGTCGCCGTCGCCGGTGACCACCCACACATCGAGGTCGGGCCGAGCCACCGCCACACCCGTGGCAATGGCAGGCGCACGACCGTGGATGCTGTGCATGCCGTACGTGTTCATGTAGTACGGGAAGCGGCTGCTGCACCCGATGCCACTGATGAACACCGTGTTCTCGGGCGCGACCCCCAACTCGGGCATCAGGAACTGCACGGCCTGGAGGATGCCGTAGTCGCCACAACCGGGGCACCACCGCACCTCCTGGTCGCTCATCCAGTCTTTCTTCTGCGTGATGGGCACGATGACGTCGCTCATGACAGCGTCTCCTGGATAGCGGCTTCGAGTTCGGCGGAGGTGAAGGGCAAGCCCTGCACTTTGGTGACGGGCTTGGCGTCGACGAGGTATTCGGCACGCACGATGCGGCACAGCTGGCCCATGTTGAGCTCGGGTACCAGCACATGCCGGAACGACCGCAACAGCTCGCCCAGATTGGCAGGCAACGGGTTGAGGTGGGTGAGGTGAATCCAGGCCACCTTCGTGCCTGCACGGCGGGTGCGCTGCACCGCAGCGTCGATGGCCGCCCACGTGGACCCCCACCCCAGCAGCACCACGTCGGCGTCGGCGTCGCCGGTGATGGTGGCCGGCGGGATGTCGTTGGCGATGCGGGCCACCTTCTCGGCACGCAGGTGCACCATCTTCGAGTGGTTGTCGGGCGTGTAGCTGATGTCGCCCCGCCCGTCTTCCTTCTCGATGCCACCCACCCGGTGCATCAACCCAGGCGTGCCCGGGATGGCCCACGGCCGAGCCAGCGTCTCAGGATCGCGCAGGTAGGGCCAGAACTCTTCCGTGCCATCGGGGTTCACGTGGTTCTTCTCGGTGGTGAACGGCACCGAGATGTCGGGCAGCGTGGCCGGGTCGGGCAGGCACCACGGCTCGCTGCCGTTCGCCAGATAGCCGTCGCTGAGCAGAATGACCGGCGTGCGGTACTTCAGTGCGATGCGAGCCGCTTCGATGGCCGCATCGAAGCAGTTGGCAGGGCTGTAGGCAGCAACGATGGGCAGGGGCGCCTCACCGTGACGGCCGTACATGGCGATGTTGAGGTCGGCCGCTTCGGTCTTGGTGGGCAGCCCCGTGGAGGGGCCACCACGCTGAATGTCGACCAGCAGGAACGGCAGCTCGAGCGACACCGCCAGGCTGGTGGCCTCACTCTTCAACGCCACGCCCGGGCCGCTGGTGGTGGTGACCCCGAGATGCCCGGCGAAGGCCGCACCGAGGGCCATGCCCGCGGCAGCGATCTCGTCTTCGGCCTGCAGGGTGCGCACCCCGAAGTTCTTGTGCTTCGACAACTCGTGGAGAATGTCGCTGGCCGGGGTGATGGGGTAACTGCCCAGGAACACGGGCAGCTTCGCCAACTGCCCTGCGGCCACCAAGCCCCACGCGAGGGCGACGTTGCCGCTGATGTTGGTGTACTCGCCCGGCGTCAACTCCGCCGGCTTCACCTCGTAGGGATGGTCGAACAGTTCGCTGGTCTCGCCGAAGTTGAACCCGGCCTTGAACGCGGCGAGGTTGCTCTCCTTGATGAGGTCTTTGAACCGGCTCTCGATCCAGCTGATGGTGGGCTCGACGGGCCGCGAGTACAGCCAGCTCACCAGGCCCAGCGCGAAGAAATTCTTCGACCGCTCCGCATCGCGGGCCTTCACGCCCAGGGGCTCGGTGGCCTTCTGCGTGAGCGAGGTCATCGGAATCTCGACCAGCCGGTACGTGTCGAGCGAACCGTCGTGCAGCGGGTTGTGGTCGTAGCCCGCCTTCTCCAGATCGCGGGCCTCGAACGCATCGCTATTGACGATGAGCAGCCCGTTCTGCTCAAGGCGGTGCAGGTCGGCCTTGAGCGCTGCCGGGTTCATGGCCACGAGCACGTTCGGCGAGTCGCCCGGGGTCGTGATGTCGTGGTCGGAGATGTGC
>DMQJ01000246.1:4915-5055 GCA_003455715.1 Acidimicrobiaceae bacterium
GCGGATCTCGGCCGGGTAGTCGGGGAACGTGGACAGGTCGTTGCCGAACAGGGCGCTCACCGAGGTGAATCGATCGCCCGTGAGCTGCATGCCATCGCCCGAATCACCGGCGAACCGAACCACGACGTGCGAAATCTGTT
>DMQJ01000399.1 GCA_003455715.1 Acidimicrobiaceae bacterium
GAGTCGTAGTGCGGCGGCACGGTGCTGCCGCTCTCGACGGCGCTGTCGATGCGCACCCCGTCGATCTCCGGGAAGCGAACGGTCTCGAAGCGGCCGCTCGACGGGAGGTAGCCGGCGTATGGGTCTTCGGCGCACAGGCGAAGCTCGATGGCGTGCCCGTGCATCGGGGCGCCGCCCTCCTGCAGCAGCGCCGCGGGAAGCGGCCGTCCCTCGGCGACGTCGATCTGCAGCGCCACGAGGTCGAGGCCGGTGACCATCTCGGTAACGGGGTGCTCGACCTGAAGTCGGGTGTTCATCTCGAGGAACGAGAACGTGCCGTCGGGGGCGAGCATGAACTCCACGGTGCCCGCACCGACATAACCGACAGCCTTGGCCGCGGCGACGGCAGCGGCTTCCATGCGGGCGCGCAACTCGGTGTCGACGGCGGGGGAGGGGGCTTCTTCCACCAGCTTCTGGTGTCGCCGCTGGAGCGTGCAGTCGCGCTCGTGCAACGCGACGACGTTGCCGTGCGTGTCGCCGAAGACCTGCACCTCCACATGGCGGGCGCGGTCCATATAGCGCTCGACGAACACGGTGCCGTCGCCGAACGCGGAGAGCGCCTCGCGTTCCGCGGAGGCGACGGCTTCGGCAAGTTCTTCAGCCGTGCGCACAATGCGCATGCCGCGACCGCCGCCACCGAACGCAGCCTTCACGAGGGCTGGGAGGCCGACCTCCTCCAGCGACTCGACCGTGTTGTCGGGGGCCACAGGAACGCCGTGCGCCCGCATCAGGCGTTTGGCTTCGATCTTCGAGCCCATCGCCGCGATGGCCGACGGGGGTGGGCCGATCCACACCAGTCCGGCGTCGATGACCGCTTGTGCAAACGCGGCGTTCTCGGAAAGGAACCCGTAGCCGGGGTGGATGGCCTGGGCGCCTGACCGGCGGGCTGCGGCGATGACCAGATCGGCGCGGAGGTACGTGTCGGCCGACGAGGTGCCGGGGAGGCGCACCGCAACATCGGCCTCGTGGACGAATGGGGCGTCGGCGTCGGCGTCACTGTGCACGGCGATGGTACGGATGCCGAGATTGCGGCAGGTGCGGAATACGCGACGAGCAATCTCGCCGCGGTTGGCAACAAGGACGGCGTCGATGCGGGTGGTGGGAGTCGTTGCAGTCATCGTGCTCACATCCGGAAGACGCCGTAGCCGCGGGTGCCGGCGATGGGTTGGTTGTCGATGACGCTGAGGCACATGCCCAGCACGGTGCGGGTGTCTCGTGGGTCGATGATGCCGTCGTCGTAGAGCTTGCCGCTCATGAACATGGCGAGCGACTCACGCTCGATCTGCTCCTCCACGAGTTGACGCATGTTGGCGTCGGCCTCTTCGTCGAACGGCTTGCCCATGCTCTCGGCGCTCTGCTTGGCAACGATGCTCATCACACCGGCCAGCTGCGCGGGCCCCATGACGGCCGTCTTCGCGTTGGGCCAGGCGAACAGGAAGCGGGGCCCATACGCCCGCCCGCACATGCCGTAGTTGCCNNTCCGACAGGAAGCCGTAGCCGGGATGGATCGCCTCGACGTCGGCGATCTCCGCCGCAGCGATCAGCGCCGGGATGTTGAGGTAGCTCTCGCTGCTCGGTGCTGGCCCGATGCAGATCGTCTCGTCGGCGTAGCGCAGGTGCAGCGAGTCCTTGTCGGCCTCGCTGTAGACGGCGACCGACTGGATGCCGAGGTCCTTGCACGCGCGCAGGATGCGCAGGGCGATCTCGCCGCGGTTGGCGATCAGCAGCGTGTCGAAAGTTGCTGCCGTCGTCATGGCCGTGCCACCCCGAACTGCATGGTCCGTAGCGTGCGGCGCGCCGCCTGCGCACACAGGTCCAGGCACAGGGCCAGTACGGCGCGGGTGTCGCGCGGGTCGATGATGCCGTCGTCGAGCATCAGGCTGGAGGTGGCGATGGCGTTTTGCTGGCGTTCGAACGTGGCGATGATGGCCTGCTCCTGGGCGTCGAGCGCAGCGGCATCGACCGGCACGCCCTTGCGCTTCGCGCCGGCCTCGGCCACGATGCGCATCGTCGTGCCCGCCTGTTCACCGCCCATCACCGCGGTGCGCGCATTCGGCCAGGCGAACAGGAAACGCGGATCGTAGCCGCGCCCGCACATGCCGTAGTTGCCGGCGCCGTAGCTGGCGCCCATGTGGATGGTGAGGTGGGGCACCTTGCTGTTGGACACGGCGTTGATCATCTTGGCGCCGTCTTTGATGATGCCCCGCTGCTCGAACTCCTTGCCCACCATGTAGCCGGTGGTGTTCTGCAGGAACACGAGCGGCGTGTCGATCTGGTTGGCGAGCTGGATGAACTGTGCGGCCTTCTCGCTTTCCTCGTTGAACAGCACGCCGCGGTGGTTGGCGAGGATGCCGACGGGGTAGCCGTGGATCTCCGCCCAACCGGTGACCAGCGACGTGCCGTAGAGCGGCTTGAACTCGTCGAAGTCGCTGTCGTCGACCACCCGGGCGATGACTTCACGCGGGTCGAACGGCACCTTGGGGTCGGCGCTGGGGATGCCCAGCAGCTGGTCGGGGTCGTACTTCGGTGGACGGCCGGGGCCACGTGGGCCGGCGCCCTTCTTGCGGTGGTTGATGCGCTTGATGACTTGGCGGCCGAGCCGGATGCCATCCATCTCGTTGACGGCGAAGTAGTCGGCCAGGCCGCTCACCCGGGCGTGCATCTCGGCGCCGCCCAGGCTCTCGTCGTCGCTGTCTTCGCCGGTGGCCATCTTCACGAGCGGCGGCCCGCCGAGGAATACCTTCGAGCGTTCCTTGATCATCACCACGTAGTCGCTCATGCCCGGTACGTAGGCCCCGCCTGCGGTGGAGTTGCCGAACACGATGCTCACCTGCGGGATGCCGAGGGCCGAGGCGTTGGTGATGTCGCGGAAGCTCTGCCCGCCGGGGATGAAGATCTCGCTCTGGGTGGGCAGGTCGGCGCCGCCGCTCTCGGTGAGCGCGATGACGGGCAGACGGTTCTCCCTGGCGATCTCCGCGGCGCGGATGCTCTTCTTGAACGTGTAGGGGTTGCTGGCCCCACCGCGCAAGGTGGGGTCGTTGGCAGTGATGAGGCACTCGACGCCCTCCACCACACCGATGCCAACCACAACGCCGGCGCCCACCGGGAACTGGCTGCCGTACGCCGCAAGGGAGGAGATCTCGAGGAAGGGAGCGTCGGGGTCGAGCAGGGCCTCGACCCGCTCGCGGGCGAGCATCTTGCCGCGCGTGCGGTGTCGCTCGACGTACTTCGGGCCGCCCCCGCCGTTGACGATGGCCTGTTGCTCGTTCACCGCGGCAACCTGGCGCTCCATCGCCTCGCGGTTGGCGAGGTACGTCGGGTCGGCTTCGTTGAGTGTGCTCTGCAGCACCGGCATGGGTCAGGCCCCTTCCTGCTGGGTGGCCCACCGCGGCGGGCGCTTCTCGGCGAAGGCACGCATGCCCTCAGCCGCTTCGTCGCTGCTGAACAGGGCGGCGCTCAGCGCCACCATCTCGGCCATGTCGGGTGCGCCGCCGCGCAGGATGCGCTTGGCCTCGGCGACAGCGTTGGGGGCGCCGGCCAAGACCCCTTCGACCAGCCGATGCACGGTGCCCGCCACGTCGTCGGTGACGTGGGTGACCAGGCCGATGGCTCGTGCCTCGTCGGCGTCGAATGGCTCGCCGGTGAGAAACGGGGCAGCCAACCGGCTCCAGCCGCAGCGAGCAAGGATGGGCACGCTGATGATGGCGGGGGCCACGCCGATGCGCACCTCGGTGAGGGCGAAGGTGACGGACCGGTTCACCACCACCAGGTCGCACGCAGCCATCAGGCCGATGCCGCCTGCCCTCACCGGCCCGTCGACAGCGGCGATGGTGACGGCGCGCATGGTGCCCAGGCGGGTGATGGCGTCGCTCATCGGGTTGCCCGCGGCTTGCGCTGTGGGCGCCGCGGTGGCCCGCTCCTTCAGATCGGCTCCGGCACAGAAGACGGGCGGCGTGTGGGTGAGCACGGCGGCCCGCACGTCGGGCTGTTCCGCCCTGTCGAGTGCCGCGTTCAACTCGGCGACCAGTTGCTGCGACAGGGCGTTGCGGTTGGCCGGTGAGTCGAGCGTGATGGTGGCGACGCCGTGCTCCACCGTGCAATGAACGAGTTCCCCCACGACCCGGGACACTAGTCACCCATGGCTCGCGCCCGGCAGCCGACACTGGCGCTGGTGTGATGGGCCTACTCGGCGGTGATCTCGCGCAGGAAGGCTTCGGCGTCGGCGCGGTGGCGGGTGCGCTTCATGGGAGGCAGCGCCTTGACGATGTCCCACCGATAGTTGGCGGTACCGAGCCGACGATCGAACACGGCCACGACCCCGCGGTCGGTGGCCGTCCGGATGAGGCGCCCAACGGCCTGGGCGAGGAGCATGGACGCCCGGGGAATGTCGATCTGGGCGAACGCTTCCGTGCCGAGTTGCTCACGCCGCGCCGACAGCAGCGGGTCGTCGGGGCGCGGGAAGGGGATGCGGTCGATGGTGACCAAGCTCAGCGTGCGGCCGGGGATGTCGACCCCCTGGAAGAACCCTGCGGTGGCGAACAGGCACGCAGCTTCATCATCGGCGAACGCCTTCACCAGTGCGTTTTTCGGCAGATCGCGTTGGGTGAGCACCGGCACCGACACCTTCGCCCGAACGGCCTCAGCTGCGGCAT
>DMQJ01000244.1:0-478 GCA_003455715.1 Acidimicrobiaceae bacterium
AGCGGAAACGAAACGGGGCGCCCCCCCGCCCCGCGGTCGCCGTGGTGTGGCGCGAAGACCGGCCGGTGCGGGTGGGCGCCCCGCTGCTCCCCCGCCATGCCGCCAGCCGGTCGGCCTGTGCGGATCGCAACGTGGTGGTGCCTGCCGCCGGCGGTGCCCCCACCGACCGCGGGCGCATCACCATCGGTGGCCTCTGCCCGGGCACCACATACACGGCCTTCATCCAGCTCATCCAAGACTTCGGCGGCGAAGCGCCGCCGCGTGTCACCACCATCGAGTGGAACACCGGGCAGTGGCTGTACCTCATCGCCACCACCGAGCAGGCGCCGGTGAACCCCGAGTTCGATTACGAGTACAGCCTCACCATCGATGCCATCGAGGGAGTGCCCACCGCCCGCGGTGCTGTCGGTTCGGGTGTGGTGTTCCTCGGGCCTGCAACGCTCATGGGCCTCCCGCCCGCCGCCCGCGACTGCGGGGC
>DMQJ01000244.1:666-4904 GCA_003455715.1 Acidimicrobiaceae bacterium
GCTCTTCCGATCTGCCCGCCGCCCGCGACTGCGGGGCGCTCGACGCCAGCCGTCCGGTCGCTGCAGGGTCTCGTGGGGCCGACAACATCGTCAACAGCGACGTCAGAGTGCAGATCGACATCACCGTGACGCTGTGGACGCTCGACGGAAACGGACCGCCCTGCCCCGCCGCAGGTGCGGTGTGGGCAGGGCGACCGGTGCGCATTCAGATTGTCGACACCATTCGGTGGAACGGCACGCAGCCAGCGACCTTCACGTTCACCACGCCGGACGGCACAGTGCTGAAGCTGACCCTGCGGCCCGCCACCGATTGAGTGGCGGGCCGCACGTCGTCAGTCGTTGTGCTCGTACACCAGCACGCCACGGATGTTCTTGCCGTTGTTCATGTCGGCGTAGCCCTCGTTGATGCCTTCGAGCGGGTAGGTCTTGGTGACCAGGCCGTCGAGATCGAGCTGACCCTGGGTGTAGAGCTCGAGCAGCTTGGGAATGTCCTTGCGCGGGTTGGCCGAGCCGAACAGCGAGCCGATGAGCTGCTTCTCGAACACGGTGAGGAACACGGCCGGGATGGCGATGGTGGCCTCGGCCACCGGGTGGATGTTGGTGACGACGATCTTGCTGCGCTTGCCGCCCAGCCAGAACGCCTCACCGAGCACATCGCCGTTGCCGACGCCGCAGGTCATGATGACCTTGTCGAAACCACGGCCCCAAGTGGTGTCGCCGAGCGCACCGAGTGCCTCCTGGATGGAGGAGTGGGTGTGGGTGGCGCCGAACTCCATCGCCTTCTCACGCTTGAACTCGATCGGGTCGATGGCCGCCACCACGCGAGCACCGGCCAGCTTGGCGCCCTGGATGGCGTTGCTGCCGATGCCGCCGCAGCCGACGACGGCCACGGTGTCGCCCGGTTGCACCTGGGCTGCGTACACGGCCGAACCCCACCCGGTGACCACGCCGCAGCCCAGCAGGCAGGCCTTCTCGAGCGGCAGGTCCTTGTCGATCTTGATGCAGCTGGCCTCGTGCACCACGGTGTGGTGGGCGAAGGTACCGAGCGCACCGATGGCCAGCGTGAGGTCGTTGCCGTCCTTGTCGTGGTGACGCGAGGTGCCGTCGCTGAGCTGCAGGCCGGTGGCCGTGATGCCACCGAGGTCGCACAGGTTGCTGTGGCCGGCGGCGCAGCTGGGGCACTTGCCACAAGCGGGCACGAAGCCGAACACCACATGATCACCGGGGGCGACGCTGAACACGCCGGGGCCCACTTCGAGCACGATGCCCGCGCCCTCGTGGCCGCCGATGGTGGGCAGCGGGGCGGTCGCGCCCTCAAGGTCGCCGGTGACGAGGTGCTCGTCGCTGTGGCACATACCGCTGGCGACGATCTTCACCAGGACCTCGCCGGCCTTCGGCGGGTCGAGTTCGATCTCCTCCACGCTCCACGGCGTGTTGCGTGCACGAAGAATGGCGGCCTTGGTCTTCACGTTGTTCCCCTTTGGTCCCTCAGGTTTGAGACGTCTGCGCGCAACTTACCGCGGCAGACGGGTTCCGGTCCCACCGGCGCGGGCGTGGTCGAGCACCAAGCGTGCAGCGGCCGCGTCTTCGATCGCGTGGCCGGTGGACTTGTAGACCGTCACCTCGCTGGCGTCGGTGCGCCCGGGGTGCCTGCCGAGCAGCACCTCGCCCAACTCCACGACGCGCTCGAGGGCGATGCCCTGCAGTTCGGTCGCTCCCGCAGGTGGTGGGGTGGTGGCCGCACCGCGCCACTCCACGAACACGGTGCCCTCGGTGAAGCCCGGGTGAAGTTCGGCTTTGTTGCCCACCGACCCGACATGCGCGCCTGGGGCAACCCACGACGGGTCGATGACTGAGTGGTCGGCGTCGGTGGTGAGGCAGATCACGTCGGCACCGCGCACCGCGGCCTCGAACGACGAAGCGACGGTGGCGAGTGGGTGCCGTGCCGCCAACGCCTCGGCGGCCGCGTGGTTGCGGCTGGCCACCCGGATGTCGCCCCAGCCGCGCAGGTCGGCGAACGCCTGGAGGTGCGAATGCCCCTGCACCCCACCACCGATGATCGCGAGCACGGTGCTGTCGGGTCGGGCCAACAGATCGGCGGCCACCGCCGCCGAGGCCGCCGTGCGGATGGCGGTGACCGATGCGCCGTCCATGATGGCCACCGGCGTGCCGCGCTCGTCGAACACCAGCACCAGCGCCTGATGCGACGGCACGTCGGTGCCGTGGTTGGCGGGGAACACGCTGACCGCCTTCACCACCATGCCGACACCTTCGAGGTAGCCGGGCATGGCTGCCATGAACCCACCCGGTGCACGTGCAGCGATACGGGCTGGCACGTCTGCCCGCCCATCG
Organism: Acidimicrobiaceae bacterium; assembly: GCA_003455715.1. Taxonomy (GTDB): domain Bacteria; phylum Actinomycetota; class Acidimicrobiia; order Acidimicrobiales; family Ilumatobacteraceae; genus UBA668. The sequence continues at coordinate 3,019 of DMQJ01000244.1, forward strand.
CTGAACGCGGCGAACGCGTCGCGCAGCCTGGCCCGCAGTTCAGGCCCCGAGCCGGGCCCGGTGAGCGCAGCCCGCACATCGGCCTCGGTGAGGTACAGCAGGTCGTCCATAGGCCCGGGTTTACCACTTGACGACATGACATCATTGTGACATCATCACGACATCACGAAAGGTAGCAACTGATGTCACCACTTCACCACAACCTCGAACTCCACGCCGTCATGTTCGACGACCGCACCCGCCGGCTCCGTCAGCAGACGCGCACCCGCCGTGCCAAGCGTCGCTCCGCCAACCAGCCGGACCGCTGACCCATGCACCTGCGACCGATCATCAACGCTGTCGAGTCGGCCCTCACCGCCCAGGGCGCGGTAGCTGGCGGCGACCCCGCCGTGGAGGAAGCCATCGAGCACCTCGTGCGGGCCACCGGCCCGGCCCTCCGCCAGGCGGCGCTCGACCTGGCGGAGCAGGCTGCTGCCGAGGTGCGAGCACAACTCGCCGACCGTACCGTCGACGTGGTGCTCGTCGACGGCGAGCCCTCGCTGCGCATCACCGATGCACCACCGTCGAGCGACCCATCGAACGAAGACCTCGACGCTCGCATCACGCTGCGCATCACCCCGTCGCTCAAGTCGCTCGTCGAAGACGCCGCCGAGGCCGCGGGCGCCTCCGTCAACGGGTGGGTACTCGACGCGCTCTCCAAGCGGGCGAACAAGGCCTCGGGGAATCGTGGCTTCCGCACCACCGATAGTTTCGATCTGTGATGGGTATCCGGCAGGAACACTGGATGGTGGGCGAGCGTCCCTCGCTCGACCTGCGTGTCCCCAGCGGCACCGTCGAGGTTCGCATCGGCGACGCCGGCCACGTGTTGATGTCGCTCGACTCACCGAGCGCCGACGAGTTCGACGTGTCCGCCCTCGGCGACACCATCGTCGTCCATTACCCGTCGCGCTGGACGATGCGCGGCCGCAGTTGCCGGCTGGTGATGACCGTCCCAGCAGGCAGCGACGTCGCCGTCGAGTGCGCCAGCGCCGAGATACGCCTCGCAGGGCCGTTGGGGGCCGTGCGGGCGCGCACCGCCTCCGGCAACATCGATGTTGGCGACACGGTGCGCCTAGAGGTGTCGACTGCCTCGGGCGACGTCACCACCGGCGACGTGCTCAGCGACGCCCGGGTCACCACGATCTCCGGCGACTGCGCGATGCGCACGATCGGCGGCCAGCTGGAAGCCACACTCACCTCCGGCGACCTGCGAGTCGACCGTTGTGCAGGCGACCTGCACGTCGCCACCACCAGTGGGTCCGCCCGAGTCGGGCACTGCGGAGGCAGCGAGGTATCGATGCGATCGGTCTCCGGCGACGTGCGCCTCGGCCTGCCGTCAGGTGTGCGGGTGTCGGCCGACATCAGCACTGTCAGCGGCCGCGCCACCATGCCCGAGCCCGCACGGTCGGGCGACGATGGAGGCGAACGCCGCCATGTGCGCCTGCGGCTGAAGACGATCTCCGGCGACATTCGCCTCGAACGATCGGCGTGACCACGGCCGCTAGGTTCACGGCATGACTTCCACCGCCGCCGACCGCTTCCGCCGGGTGAACACCACCTTCCAGGCCCGCACGAGCGAGGTTGCCGACTGGTCGGCGCCCGCACCGTGTGAAGGGTGGGTGGCCCACGACGTCGTGCGGCACTTGATGGAGTGGGTGCCCGGGTTCTTCGGCGCAGCCGGCATCGAGTTCGCTGCCACCCCCGATGTGGAGGACGCCCCCGCGGGCGCGTGGGCCGGGTTGGCTGCGCAACTGCAGGCATTGCCCGACGCCCCCGAGGCCGCCGCCCGCCCCGTGAACGCCGGGCCGATGGGCGAGATGCCGTTCGCCGACGCCGTCGACCGCCTG
>DMQJ01000518.1:0-886 GCA_003455715.1 Acidimicrobiaceae bacterium
AGCAGGTCGAACAGCAGGCGCAGGTCGGCCGCGCTGCGGGCGATGGGGCCGAAGGTGTTGACGTCGCTCTCGGTGGCCCCACCATTCGGTTCGTCGAGGTAACCGAGGGTGGGGATCACCCCGAAACTCGGCTTGTGGCCGAACACGCCGCAGAACGCGCTGGGAACGCGCACCGAGCCACCGATGTCGGTACCCAGCTCGAAGCTGGTCATCCCGCAGGCGACCGCTGCCGCCGCTCCTCCGCTGGACCCGCCAGGCGTGCGGTCGAGCGCCCACGGGTTGTTGGTCGTGCCGAACATGTCGTTGAAGCTCTGCCAGTCGCCGCTCCACTCGGGCAGGTTGGTCTTGCCGAACACGATGGCGCCTGCAGCCTTCAGACGCGCCACGGCGGGCGCGTCGGCAACGGCCACACGGGAGCGCAACTCCGTCGCCCCGCCCGTGGAGCGGATGCCTTCGGTGTCGATGGCGTCCTTCACCGTGATGGGGAGTCCATGCAGCGGCCCCCACCACTCGCTGCGATGTGCCGCCGCGTCGGCGGCTTGGCAGCGGGCGCGGGCGCGCTCGACGTCGAGCGTGCACACGGCGTTCACCATTGGGTCGACGGCTGCGATGCGGGCGAGAAACAGGTCGAGCAACTCCTCGCTTCCCAGCGTGCCGCCTCGAATCGCCGCCGCCTGCTGCGTGGCACTCCACAGTGTCGGATCGCTGCCCACACGGGGCACCCTACTGCTCGGCTGCCAAGTAGGTTGAGGCCCATGACGACGCTGCACTGGGCCGACAGCCGTATCGAGATCCACCGGGTGGTGGTGGGCTCGTACGACAACAACGTGTTCGTGCTCCGCTGTCGCGATACGGGCGAGGCCGTCCTCATCGACGCCGCCAACGA
>DMQJ01000518.1:1045-4421 GCA_003455715.1 Acidimicrobiaceae bacterium
CGTCCTCATCGACGCCGCCAACGAGCACGAGCGTCTCCTTGAGCTGTGCCAACGACTGGGCGTACGCCGCGTTCTTGAGACCCACGGCCACTGGGACCACATCCAGGCGGTGCCGGCCATTCGCGAGGCCGGCTACGAGGTGGCGGTCACCGCCAAGGACGCGCCGATGTTGAAGGATTGCGGCTACGACGTGTTCATCGACGACGCCGAGGTGATCGAGGTGGGCCGCCTGCGGTTGCACGCGATTCACAATCCGGGCCATACCCCCGGGTCGGTGAGCTTTCTGGTGGAGGGCGCACCGCTGCTGTTCACCGGTGACACGCTGTTCCCCGGTGGGCCGGGTGCCACGAAGTTCGAGGGCGGCGACTTCGCCACCATCATCGACTCGATCGACACCAAGCTGTTCACGCTGCCTGCACACACCATCGTGATGCCCGGCCACGGCGTGAGTACCACCATCGGCGCCGAACGCCCTCACCTCCAGGAGTGGGTTGATCGTGGCTGGTGACAGCCCATCCAGCACAGCTGGTGACAGCCTGGCGTTGCCGTATCACGCTCGACCCGCCGACCACTCCCCCGTTCACACGACCGAACTGCCAGCGACGCCCACTCGCGATCGCAACATCGTTGCGTCGGCATGGGTGGAGGCGCCTCCGGAACTGCTGCGCCTCGGCGACGACCTCGACGCTCAGCCGGAGGCGGAGTTCAAGCGGCGTATCGGCCGCTGGCTGCTGTGGCGGGCCGGCCCGGCGGTGGGCGACGCCTGGTACCTCGCGGTTGCGGTTGACGACACGACCGTGCAGCATCGCTACCGGCTACGCCCTGAGGCCGACGATGGCGGCAACGGCGAGGGGGCAGGCCCGAGCGGCACCGTGCACCATCGCTTTCGTGCGTGGAAGGAAGACCTGCTGGGTCGGTGAGCCGTGGGCGAGGCGCGTAGCCTTGTTCGCATGGCCAGCACACTGATGGGCGGCATGGTTCCGGCGCACCTTCCGTTGTGCCGCGAGACCGACAAGATCCGCGCCGACGGCCGCCCGCAGCCGTCGTTCCGCGACCAACTTCGCCGCATTCCCAACTGGCTCAATGCCTGGTCGGTGCTGTTCCTCTACGTGCAGACCGCCGCCGTGCTGTGGGCCACCGTCGCCCTGGGGCCGTGGTCGTGGCCGGTCACGTTCGTGCTCATGGGTCGGGCGTTCGCCCAGTTCCTGTCGCTCATGCACGACGCCGCACACCGGCTGCTGTTCTCGCACAAGGGGCTCAACGATGTCGTCGGCCGGTGGCTCCTCGGCTACCCGTCGCTCACCAATACCGACGGCTATCGGCGGGTGCATGCGGCGCATCACCGCGAAGAGTTCGGGCCTGACGAACCCGACCTGCCGCTGTATGTCGGATACCCCATCGGCCCCGCCAGCTTCCGTCGCAAGCTGTGGCGCGATGCCACCGGCCGCACGGGCGCGAAGCTGCTCGTGCAGTTCCTTCGTTCGGCCACCAGCGCCGACGCGAAGGTGCGGTCGACGTTCTGGAAGATCATGGCGGTGCAGGCACTGATGCTCGCTGCGGCCGTAGTGAGCGGCTACTGGTGGCTGTACCCGTTCTTCTGGCTGGCGCCCTACCTCACGGTGTGGCGGGTGATCAACCGTTTGCGCAGCATCGCCGAACACGGCGGCATGACCGCGTCGAAAGACCGGCGGGCCACCACACACACGGTGGCCCAACACCCAGTGGCTCGGTTCATGGTGGTGCCGTATCGCATCGGGTTACACCTCGCCCACCATGTCGACTCGGGCATCCCGTTCCGCAACCTGCCTGCGTTGCACGCCGCGCTCATCGACGCCGGTTACATCGACCGCACGATCGAGTATGCGAACTACCCGGCCATTTGGCGGGCGCTGCGTGCCGAACCGGGGCTCAACTCTCCACACGCACCGACAGCCGCACGATGACGTCGGCGTCCGGCTGCGTGAAGTCGCGCTCCACGGTGGCGAAGATGGTGAACCCGGCGAGGGTGGGGAAGAACCCGGCGGTGAAGTAGTCGAGGGCGCTCAGGTCGTCGGGCAGCGAGGTGGCATCGAGTTCCAGCGCGCCCGACGTGTGGTCTTGCGCGTAGAACTGGACGAGCGCGTCGAACTGGTCGGCGGGGGCGGTGTACTCGGCCGAGAGCCACACGCCGGTGTCGACGGTGTTGGCGTCGAGCAGCACCAGTGTGGCGCCCTCGGGGAGTGGCAACTCCGCCAGCCATCCGTTGAAGAACCACGTGGGGCCGGCGTGGTCGATCGACGGCAACTGCAGTTCGACGCTCACCTCCATCTCGTTTCGCCCAGTGGCCGAGCCGAACTCGGTCTCGGGGCCGACGGTGATCGCGAGCGTTCCCCAGCCTTCTGCGTCGGCGGCAGTGGTGGCCGGGTAGTTGAGGGTGACGAACACGCCCGAATCGAGCGTGCTCTCCACCCGTGCCCCAGGCTCCCACCGGCCGTCAGCGAACCCCTCTACGGCGAGCACCTCGAGGTCGGCGGGACTCATCGCGGTAGCGACGGTGAAGCGCCAATCGATTGCGGCTGTGCCATCGTCGTTCCGATCCTTCGACACGCGAACGCCACTGACCACCGCGTCGCTCGGCCAGGGAATCTCGGCTGGCTGGCCGAACAGGCCCGTGAACAGTTCGCCCACGTCGCTCCCGCCCAGTTGGGCACTCTGCAGTGCGGCGAGTGCGACGGGGGCGATGTCGCTCCAGGGCTGCTCGGGCACCGACGTGCGCGGTGGCTCTCCGGTGCCGGACCCATCGGTGGTGTCGGTGGCCTCGGCGGTGTCGGCGGTGTCGTCGGTGTCGGCAGGGCCATCCGTATCGGTGGAGGGAGTCGACTCGTTCGCTGCAGGCGCGGTTGTCGGGGCCGAGGAGCCGCCGTCGCTGCCGCCGCTGCCGCACGCTGCAGCCAGCAGGCCGGTGGCCATCATGAAGCCGATCGCGTGGTGTCGTTTCCGCAGTTCCGTCATGCGGGCCACACTAGGCAGGTGACGTCAACCGAACACAGCGATCCGTTGCACGAATGGGGCGCCCGCACCGACCTGCTGGCGCACTCCCTCATCGGCTATGCGGTGGAACGTTTGAAGCTCCCCAAGGACACCCGCTGGGGGCCGGCCAACGCTGACGCCTTGCACGAGGCGCTCGCCGGTGCGGTGAGCCCGCAGGGCATCGGCGGCCACGCTGCGCTGCGCCTGTTCCGCGACGTACTGCTTCCCGCCTGCCGCCCGATGGACGACCCGCTGAACCTCGCGTACGTTCCCACTGCGCCGTCGCATGCGGCCACGATGTTCGATCTCGTGCTCAGCGCGTCGAGCATCTTCGCCGGGGCGTGGGAGGCTGGTGCGGGCGCGATCG
>DMQJ01000499.1 GCA_003455715.1 Acidimicrobiaceae bacterium
GTCGAAGGTAGGCAGGCGTGACGTCGCGAGGCCGGGGCTCCAGCTCTGTCCACACGTCGACCTGCTCTCGGTAGTCGACTCGGTTGTCGGTGAGCTCCGCGCCGACGGCTTCCCAGCCACGGAACCACGGCGAGTGGTGCTTGGCGATACGAGCCTTCGATGCCTCCGGAAGTGAGAAGAACTGGCGCAGCGCGACGAAATAGCGGTCGATGAAGTCGGGGTCGACGTCGTGGTCGACGAGATGGAAGAAGCCGACCTCATGGCAGATCGAGCGCAACTGATCGGCGAAGGCCGCCCGGTCGGCCCCGGGCTCCGTCCACTCGCGCAGCGACACCACGGGGATCTCCTGAAACGCCATGCGGTGAGCGTAGGCCCGGCGCCCACCCCCGCACATGGTCGATGGCGCAGCGAACGCGCTCGGCGTGCTGCTCACCCGGCGGTACTCTGCCGCCAACACTGATCGAGAGGGTGAGGGCGTGGCGTTCAAGCGTGAGTGGGTGGACGAGTGGGTCACGAAGGTCGCACCCGGGGAGCGGTTGCTCAGCTACGTCGTGGCCGCGATGTGGACCCCGATCGTGGTGAAGGAGACGCACGGCGGCAACAGTTGGCACGACGGGCCGAGGGCAACGTCACTGCGCATCGAAGGCGACGCCGCGATGGATCGCCTCATCGCCGAACTCGTGGCCGACCCCACGAAACGAGTCGCTCCGAGTGCGACTGGGGTGTTCTACGCACTCACCACCAACCGGCTGCTGTTGGGCAGCCGTTCGTCGCTTCGCAACCGCCCCAATGATCTGCTGCACCAGGCACCAGCCACCGCTGCGACTGTGTACTGGTTCGATCACGAGGAGACCGCAGGCAACGCCTTCCGTCACCTGCTGGTCGACTTCGGCGACGGAAGGTGGCGACGCGATCGCAGCGGCCTCACCGCGCTCGGCAAAGACCTGCGGGCAACCTCCAACGTCGACGAATTCTTTGCTGCCATGGGGACCCGAGCGCATCAGGCATCGCCGTCGGTCTGAGGGGCGGCTTCGACACCAGCGCGGCCACCCATCGTCAGCGACGAACGACCGCCCGCACGGCGCGGCGCCGAGTTGCCACCACGACCACGAGTCCTGCAAGCAGCACAGTGAGTGCGAGGTGAACGATGCTGAGGCCTCCACCGGTTGCTGGCAGCGTGCGGCCCGGGGCGGCGTTGACTGCGTAGTTGAACGCCGTCGTCGCCGAGTTCCCCGACGGGTCGGTGGCGGTGCAGGTGATGGTGTAGGTGCCGACCGGCACCGACGTACCCGCAGCGGGTGAGCACACGACGGTGACCGAGCCGGAGTTGTCGCTCGCCGACGGCGGCGCGTAGCTGAGCGTGTGCTGGCTGGAGCCACCCGCAAGTTGAACCGTCACGCCGGCCACGCCATCCACCACCGGTGTCTCACGGTCGGAGACAACCACGTCGAACTGCAACGTCCGCATGTTGCCGGCTGCATCGGTCGCAGTGCAGGTGACGGTGGTGGTGCCGATCGGGAACTGGCTTCCCGAGGCGGGCGTGCACACCGGTTCGATCGTCGGGTCGGCCTGCAGGGTGATGTCGCCCCTCGTCACGTCGGCGACGTCGACGTCCTGCCCGAGCACATCGGACGCGGTGACGACGAAGGTGACCGTGGCAAACGGCTGACCCGGGTCGGTGTCGGCAGCCACACTGCCGCCAACGGGCCCTTCGATGATCGGCGCAACCGTGTCGTACTCAACCGTCGACGACGGCGTCTCCACGTTCGCCGCAGCACCAGCAACCTCCACCGACCGGGCGGCGAGGATCACCGAAACGGTGCCATCGTTGGCGGGAGTCGCGTCGACGGTGTAGTCGGCCCCGCTGCCGGCGAGATTGCCCAGCGTGGCGTTGGCGCTTCCCCCGGCGGTGAGATCATCGATCGTCAGGCCGGTCACGGCTTGGTCGAACGTGATCGCAAAGGTGATTGGCGAGGCATTGGTGGGCGATGCCGCCGAAGACGTGATGGTGGCCACGGGGGCAGGGTCGAGGGCGAGTTGGCCAGGCGAACCGACACCGTGGTTGTCGAACGCAGTGAACGCACCGTTCACGCCGTCGACCGACAGCGTCGACAACGCGCCCGACGCACCAGCGGTGTTGTCGAACGTGAAGCCCGAGGTGGATGCCCCGAACGAGACACCCGTCACGGTGCGCTCGTAGGGGTCGAACAGGTTCACCTGATCGCCGTTGGAGCTGAAGCCGATGCCCGAGCCCGAGTAGTTGCCGACCTGCGTGCCAGCGGGAAGACTCGACAGACCGAGCCACGCCATGAGGAAGTCGTCGGTCAGTGCCGGAAGTGCGTCGGTGGTCGATTCGATGAAGATGGCCGACTCACCGGGTGCCAACGCGGTGACGCCGGTGAGTGCCCGTGCATTGGCGAACAGGTTGGAGTCGTCGTCGATCGCATATCCCGTGAGGTCGACGGGCTCCGCACCCATGTTGGTGAGCTCAAACCAGTCGGCGCCGTACGGGGCATCGCCCGATGCCCACGGTGCGACTTCGGTGATGGCCAGGTCGGCGAGGGGAGGCGGCGGTGTCTCGGCAGTGCCCGGCGACCCGATCTCACTCACCTGCGCGGCAGCGAAGGCGCCGTTGACTCCAACAGCGCTCAACGTGGTGAGCGTGGGGAACGGCGCGGCGGTGGTGCCGAGCCCGGCAGCGTTGTCGAACGTTGCCAACGGTGCTGTGCCAGGCGAGGCACCAAAGGCCACACCCGTCACCACCGTGCCGGCGCTGTCGAACACCACCACCGAGTCGCCACCGGTCGAAAGGCCCACGCCGCTGCCGGAGTAGCGACCGAACAAGAAGCCGCTGTCGAACAGGTTCTGGTTGAACCACGCCTGGGCGAACGCGAGCTCGAAGGCTGCATCGTCGGTGCCCTCGAAGAAGATGGCCGAGGCACCTGACGGCAGTACCGACACACCCACCAGCTCCACCGACGACGCGAAGGAGGCGGAGCCATCATCCATACGCCAGCCGGTGAGGTTCACCGACTCGGGGCCGGTGTTCGTCAGTTCGAACCAGTCGGCCGCGTACGACCCGTTCCCCGAGCCGAACGCCGCCACCTCGGTGATGCGAATGCCGGAGGTGTCGCCGGAGGGACCACCCGTACTGAACTCAACATTGCCGGGGGAACCGGTCGCATGGTCGTCGTCGGCGACGAAGGCCAGGTTCACACCTTCCACAGCGAGCGTGCTCACCGGTACTGGCGCGGCAGCGGCGCCCAGCCGAGCAGTGTTGTCGAACGTGACACCTGGTGTCGCCGCACCGAACGACACACCGGTGAGGCGCGTGTTGTCGGACGCGAAGATGTTGACCCCATCACCGCCGCCGGAGAAGCCAAGACCCGAGCCGGTGTAGCTACCGATCTGGAGGCCGGCAGGGAGGCCCGATGCGCCGAACCAGGCGGTGGTGAAGGCCGCTGATGTGGCGGCCAGGTCGGCAGTCTCGAGGAAGATGGCCGACTCACCGGGCGCGAGTTGCGACACACCCGTGAGCGCCGCCGCGTTCGCCGCGTTGTTCGAACCGTCATCGATCTTCACACCGGTGAGGTCGAGCGTTGCGCCGCCGGTGTTGGTGAGTTCGAACCAGTCGGCACCGTAGGAAGCGTCGCTGCCCCACGGGGCAACTTCGGTGACCGCAAGACGCGCCAGCGCCGACGCACCGGGAGCCCACACCAACAGTTGCGGAAGGGTGGCGCTACCGCCACCGCCTTCGGCCGTGGTGTACATGATGCCGTCGCGGTCGACGGTGACGCCTTCCATCGTCTGCGCGGGCACGGTGAGCGGCCCGCCAGCGTCGACGATGTCCACCTGGTTGGCAATCACACCATCACGGCCGATGTTGACGATGCGTCCGGCCTCCTGGCTGATGATCAGCATGTGCTCGGAGACGCCACCATCGACGTCGGGCAACAACGACAGCGGAAACACGTCCGACAGGTCGGAGGTGCCGACCAACGTGGGGTCGAAGAGGTTCGTCGGGTTCTCCGTGGCAGCATCGCCGTTGCTGGAGGTGCCAGCTACGAAGTCGATGTTGGTCTGGAACACGCCGAGCGGGCCGCTCTCCTTCACACCGATGAAACCGAGCCCGTTGGCGTCGGTGGTGAGCGGGTCGTAGCTGATGCCCTCAAGGCCAATGTTGCCGATCGTGGTGCCGAGCTTCACTGCCTCGGCGTCGGCCCAGTCGAGCACGCTGTCGGCCACGTAGGTGACGAGCACAGCGTTGCGCAACCGTTCCTCGGCGATCACGAACTGTCCGCCACCGATGTAGGTGAGGCCTTCGGTATCGGCGAAACCGGTGAGTGTCATCGAGTCGATCAGGGCGCCGGTCTTCGAGACCTGCACCACCGACGTGCCCTCGTCGCCAACGACGAACAGGGTGTCGGTATCCCAGTTGTAGGTGATGGCCGACACCTCGGTGGCCAACTCGGAGCCGACAGGAGCCGACGAACTGAGGTGCGTCGGCAGCGCGTAGCGCCCGACAATCGAGTAGGTCGACACGTCGAAACTGGTCACTGCAGCCAACGCTGACGGCGTATCGGCTGGCGCAGCGTTCGCGGGCACGGCGACGCCGAGGGTTGCACCGGCGAGCATCGCAGAGAAGGCGGCAACAGTACGACGGCGAGATGGGTTCGCTTGCATGACTGCTGGATACAGCTCGTGGATGGACGGCACGGAGTCAACAGGTGAACGGAAGCTGATGTCAGGCCGAACCCTGAGTGGGAGGCGACTGCCCCCACACCTCGCTCGACGGAATGCCGCTCGGAGTCGCCGCGCACTGGCACCGTCGGTGACAATGCACGCATGTCGATCGCCATCACCGAAGACCATCGTGCACTTGCCGACACCGTCAGCAGCTTCGCTGCCGCCCGCAACCTGCGCGGCGCCGCCCGCCAGCGGCTGGAGGCACCCACCGACGACCTGCCCGACTTCTGGGCAGAGATCGCCGAGCTCGGCTGGCTGGGCCTGCACCTTCCTGAAGACGTGGGCGGCTCGGGTTACGGCATCGACGAGTTGGTCGTGGTGGTGGAGGAGCTCGCCCGGGCGGTGGCCCCAGGGCCGTTCGTGCCCACCGTGCTGGCCAGCGCCGTCATTGCCGCCGCAGGCGAC
>DMQJ01000542.1 GCA_003455715.1 Acidimicrobiaceae bacterium
TCTGCGGCGTACAGCAGCGCTCCCATGGATTCGAAGGCGCTGCCGGCGGCCTCCATGCCGCGAGCGTCGCCTGTTCGCCGGGCCGACACCATGTCGAAGCGTGCGGCCGCGAGCGCGCCGGCAGGTCGCTGCCATCCGTCGGCGCCCGGAAGGAGATCGAGCACGTCGAGCCGTGCCGCCTCGTGCCAGGTTTCGGCCACGTTGGCCCACTGGCCCCCACGGGTGGAGCGGTCGAGCGCGGTCATCAACGTTTCGGCGGCGGCGGCCCGATCGGAGCGGGCGACCGCCACCCACGCTTCGGCGATGTGCACGAGGTGCTCGTTGAGCAGCATGCCGGGCCGTACGTACCGCCGTAGCCGGGCCAAGGTGTCGGCGGCTTCGTCGGCGGCTCCGAGTTCGGCCTGGGTGCGAGCCAACCCGGCACCGCACCACGTGGCGAAACCTGGCACATCGACCGACGCCCACAGTTGCTCGGCCTCGGCGAGAAACCGGGCAGCGTCGCCCAACCGGCCCGAGAGTTCGGCTGCCTGCCCAGCCAGCATCGCGGCCCACCCGCGGGCTTGGATGGATGGCTGACGCATCGTCTCCTGGTAGGCGACCTCGGCGAAGGCGGAGGCCGTGGCCAGATCGCCCGACTGGGCCAACGCCACCAATTGCACCGCGAGGTGCTGGTTGGGGTCGCCAAGGAGACGGGTGTCGCCGTCGCCAACGGTGGCGAGGAAGGCGTTCGACGCCTCGATGGCGTCGGTCGCGCGGTCGCTATAGATCGAGGCCAATGTGTAGGCGAGGGTGGCGACGAAGCGGACCCAGACGTGCTCATGGGCCATCAATGGTGTGCTGATGGTGACCGCCTGCGGGAGGTCGCCCACCAGCATGTGGTGCATGCCGCGCTGGGCATCGATGAGCGCTGTCCACGGCCCTGGTTCGGCGTCGGCGTCGGCCAGGGTGGCGGCACCTTCCTCGGTGCGTCCGGTCCACCACAGTTCCTCGGCGATGCGCAGTCGCATGGCGGCCCGCGCCCACGGATCGGTCTCCTGAGGAAGTGCGTCGCGCAGGAACCGCACGGCGTCGTCGTGGCGGCCCATTTGCCCGGCGCACCACGACGCCATCATCGCCCCTGCGGCGCTGCCGGTGGCCCGATGGGCTTCCTCCGCCAACTCAGTGGCCAGCGGCACGTCGCCCGCGGCGACAGCGTGGGAAGCGGCGTCGAGCAACTCGTGTTCGGGCAGTTCCACCCCGCCACGAACGCACCACACGGCACGGCGCAGACGTTGCGCAGGTGAACGTTCGTGGGTGCCGGCGGCCGCAGCCTCGGTGTCGGCGAGGGTGCGATAGATGCGCATGCGGGCAAGGGCGCCGAGCCGAGCTCGGGTGAGCTCGCGGTACAGCGGGTGGGCGACGTCGATGCCCTGTGGGCGGCCATCGCTGCCGACGGCGGCGGTGATGATGCCGCTGCGCTCCAGTTCTTCCAGCGCTTCGAAGCCCACCGCTCGCTCGACGAGGGAGTAGGGCAGTGATCCGCCGATGGTGAGCAGCTCGAGCGTCGTGCGGTGGCTGCCGGTGAGCGGGGCCAGACGCGCGAGCACGACCTCTTCGAGGAGCGGGGTGGCAGTGAGGTCGCCGTGAAAGCTGTAGACGCCGGCGTGCCCGGCGAGCACCCCAGCGGCCAGCGACCCTTCCACCAACTCGCGGGCATACATCGGGTTGCCCGCTGCGGCTTCCACCAGGAGGCGCCGCCCTCGGCCGTCGAGCGGTGCCGCCAGTGCACGTTCCACCATCGAAACGATGTGATCGTCGGCCAGGGGGGTGACATCCACGTGAGCCACGCCGGCCTCGTGACGCAACCGGTCGACTGCAGCGGGGACCCCTACCGTGGCCGCAGCGGTGTTGCGCAACGTGGCCACCATGCGCACGTGGCCCCCCGCAAGGAGTTGCTGCAGCACGGTGGCGCTGGCGTCGTCGAGCAGGTGCACATCGTCGACGAGCAGCACAGGGTCGCCAGCCCCGGCCCTGCCGTTGGCGCCGAGCGCAACGCGCGCAGCCTGTACCGCCTCGGACCCGACGGCGTTGCCGACAAGGGCGGCGAACGGGGCCAGCGGCACGGGTGATCCGGCCGGGCTGGCCACGATGCGGTGCACGTTGACCCCTCGCCCGGAGAACACGGCGGCCACCTCTGCGGCGAGCCGGGTCTTGCCCACGCCGGGCGCCCCGTTGAGCACGACGTGCGTGTCGGCGTCGACCAGTTCGACGACGCGAGAGAGCAGGTCTGCCCGCCCCACGAAGGGCCACTGTCGACTCGCCGCCATCGGCGCGCACTCTATTAGGGTTCGACCGTTCACCGACGTAGGGGGTCGTCATGAAGTGTCGTGCAGCCGTGCTCCACGGGCAGGATCAGCGTTGGCAGATCGAAGAACTCACCGTCGATCCGCCCAAGGCGGGCGAGGTGCTCGTGCAGTGGAAGGTGGCCGGTTTGTGCCACAGCGACGAACACTTCATCACGGGCGACATGGTGCCGCCGGCCGAGATGCTCGAGGCCGCGGGCATGCCGCCGTTCTTTCCCATCATCGGCGGCCACGAGGGCTCCGGTGTGGTGGTGGAGGTCGGCCCCGGTGTCACCAGCGTCGCTCCAGGCGATCATGTGTCGGCCAGCTTCATCCCGTCGTGCGGCCGCTGTCGCTACTGCAGCACCGGCCGTCAGAACCTGTGCGACGCCGGTGCCGGTGCCATGTCGGGGGGCATGATCACCGACGGCACGCATCGCCACTTCGTCGGCGGCGGGCAGCCGGTGAAGCTGATGGCCAAGCTCGGTACGTTCGCCGAGTACACCTGTGTGGCCGAGGCCTCCGTCATCAAGGTGGAACCCGACCTGCCACTCGATGCGGTCGCGCTCGTGTCGTGCGGTGTGGCCACTGGTTGGGGGTCGGCCACCAAGCGCGCCGAGGTGCGCCCCGGCGACACCGTGGTGGTGGTGGGCATCGGCGGCATCGGCATCAACGCGGTGCAGGGCGCGGCCGCAGCGGGCGCCAAGCGGGTCATCGCCGTCGACCCGGTGGAGTTCAAGCGCGAGAAGGCCATGGAGCTCGGGGCCACGCACACGTTCGCCTCCATGGAAGAAGCCTTCCCCGCCGTCACCGAGCTCACGTGGGGGCAGATGGCCGACAAGGTCATCATGACCCCCGGCGTGCTCTACGGCGACATGATGCAGCTCGGCACGGCGTTGGCCGGCAAGGGCGGCACCATCGTGGTCACCGCCATCGCCCCCATCAGCCAGACCGAGTCGTCGGTGAACCTGTTCGAGTTGGCCATGTGGAACAAGGAGATCAAGGGCACCATCTTCGGCTCGCTCAACCCACGCCACGACATCCCGGCGCTGCTCGGCCTGTACCGCGAGGGCCAGTTGAAGCTCGACGAGCTCATCACCAAGCGCTACTCGCTCGACGAGATCAACGAGGGCTACCAGGCGATGCGCGACGGCGAGAACATCCGCGGCATCATCGTCTACTGATGACATCGCTCCCTGGGCTCGTGCAACGAGTGACCGGTCGCGTCGTCGGCCGTCACCGTGAGGTGGAACTTGTGGTTGCTGCGCTGGCCGCGGACCGACATGTGCTGTTGGAGGGTCCGCCCGGCACCGGCAAGAGCACCCTGTTGCGCGCCGTGGCCGACGAGCTGGGTCTGGGGTTCGAGTTCGTGGAGGGCAACGCCGAGCTCACGCCCGCCCGCCTGGTGGGCCACTTCGATCCCGCCCGCGTGCTCACCGACGGCTACGACCCGGAGGTGTTCGTCGACGGCCCCCTGGTGAGCGCGATGCGCGACGGCTCGCTGCTCTACGTGGAGGAGATCAACCGCATCCCCGAGGAGACCCTCAACGTGCTCATCACGGTGATGAGCGAGCGCGAGCTACATGTGCCCCGCCTCGGCCGGGTGGCGGCCGCACACGGCTTCCGCTTGGTGGCGGCGATGAACCCGTTCGATGCCATCGGCACGGCGCGCATCAGCGGCGCCGTGTACGACCGCGTGTGCCGACTGGCAGTGGGTTACCAGGACGCCGACGACGAAGCTGCCATCGTGCGGCGTGAACGACCCGAGGCACCCGCCGACGCGGCATGGGTGGCGGGCGTGGTCGACGTGGTTCGTCGCACCCGCACCCACCCCGATGTGCGCATCGGTTCCTCGGTGCGCGGCGCGCTCGACACGGTGGCAGTGGCCCACTCGCTGGCCAGCCTGCGAGGTGGCGACG
>DMQJ01000029.1:0-352 GCA_003455715.1 Acidimicrobiaceae bacterium
AGTTCAGGTGTGTGCTCTTCCGATCTGGCAGTGGGCCGCAGCCCGAGGCCGACCCGCCCTACCCCACCGGTGTGGCCGCGCTGCACGACGGGTGGCGGCTCCTGCAGATGTCGCCGCTCATCCCACCCACGCCCGGTCGCGAGCGTGAGACGTCGTTCCTCAAGCACGAGTTCGTGTTCGAGCGGCTCGTCGAGACCTGACCGGAGCTCCGCTGGTCAGGCCGCGGCGCCGGCGATGTCGGCTGCCCACCGTTCCACGGCGGCGGCGAACGCCTCCAACTGCTCGTCGGTGACATCGAGCGCGAGGGCAATCATGCCGCGGCGGGCGAGGTAGAAGCCGGCGGCGAGCATGG
>DMQJ01000029.1:509-828 GCA_003455715.1 Acidimicrobiaceae bacterium
GTAGAAGCCGGCGGCGAGCATGGCGTGGAAGAACAGGGCAACCCAGCGGTCGTCGCTGGCGTGGATGTTCATCATCGAGCCGACGCCGACCACCGTCATCGGCAGCCCGGCACCGGCGAACGTGACGTTGAGGCGTTCCCGAAGTGTGTCGCCCCGTTCGTTGAGAGCGATGAGTGCCTCAGGGGTGAGCACGTCGCGCAGCGCAGCGACACCCGCGGCCATCGAGACGACGTTGTTGTTGAACGTGCCCGCCTGCGTGAGCGCGCCATGTTGCGCCGGATCGAATGCGGCCATGACGGACCGCCGCCCACCGAACGCA
>DMQJ01000029.1:1020-1158 GCA_003455715.1 Acidimicrobiaceae bacterium
ACGGACCGCCGCCCACCGAACGCACCGAAGGTCATGCCGCCGGCGAGGTACTTGCCGAGGGTGGTCATGTCGGGCAGCACACCGAACCGCGCCTGCGCGCCACCGGGGTGCAACCGCGAGGTCATCACCTCGTCGAAG
>DMQJ01000029.1:1355-17526 GCA_003455715.1 Acidimicrobiaceae bacterium
GGTCATCACCTCGTCGAAGATGAGCACGGTGCCGTGTTCGGTGCACAGCCGCCGCAGTTCTTCCAGGAAGCCGGGGGCCGCGGGGATGCACCCGCCGGAACCCTGCACCGGCTCGACCACCACGCAGGCAATGGAGCCTCCTTGCGCGGCGAACGCGGCCTGCACTGCGGGCACGTCGTTGTACGGCACCATCAGGTAGTCGTGCGGCACGTTGAGCGGGCCGATGCCGTGAGCGAAGCTCAGCACTCCGCCGTGGTAACCCTCTTCGAACACCAGCACCTTCGGTCGCCCGGTGATGTGCAGCGCGGTGCCGATTGCCATCAGGTTGGCCTCGGTGCCCGAGTTGGTGAAGCGCACCTGCTCGACCGACTCGAATCGGCTGCACACCAACTCGGCGAGTTCGATCTCCAGCGGGTGCGTGGCACCGATTGCCCACCCGCGATTCAGTTGAGCGATCACTGCGTCGCGCACTGCGGGCACCTGATGACCGAACAGACCCGCCGTGTAGTTGCCCAGCAGATCGACGCAACGATGGCCGTCGACATCGACCAGCACCGGACCTTCGGCGTGTTCGACACGGAACGGGAACGGGTCGAAGTGCAACACGGTGCGGGTGTTGCCCCCGGGCATCACCGTGGCCGCGGCGGCAGCCATGGCAGCTGACCGCGGGCGACGATCCGCGTACGAAGCGTGCGCGGAGGCAAGGGCAGCATCGAGGTCGAGTTCAGCGGCGGGCATAAGCCGAAGCTAGCCCTCGCAGCGGTCGCCATTGCACCCGCGCACGGGCCTCGGCTCCGTACCATGTCGGCCCATGGCGACCGGCGACGACCTTCAGCACCTGAGTCGGCGGCGACTCCTTCAGGCGGGGGCAGGCGGCATCGTCGCCCTCACCACGGCGTGCTCAGGCGACGACGACACGGCGACACAGGACAGCGACGGCGGCGGCGACGACACAGGGCCCACCAACGCCGGGCAGGTCGACGTGGTCGTGGTGGGGGCGGGCATCGCCGGGCTCAGTGCCGCTCGCGAGTTGGTGGCTTCTGGCCGATCGGTTGTCGTGCTCGAAGCCTCACCGCGCATTGGGGGCCGTTTGCGCACCGACCGCACCCTCGGCGTTGCGTTCGACCTCGGGGCCAGCTGGATCCATGGGGTGGAGGGCAACCCGATCACCGCCCTGGCCGAGCAGGCGGCGGCGCCGACGGTGGTGCTCGACTTCGGCGACGTCACCGTCTTCGACGAGGGTGGCGCCCGCCGTTCGGTGGAGGAGTTCGAAGCGGCCGAGGCTGCCTTCGAGTCGCTGCTCGAGAACGTGCTCGACGAAGGCGACGACGGCGTGTCGGTCGCCGAGGTGATCGCCGAGGTCGAGCCCGAATGGTTCGACGATCGCCACCAGGCCTTCTTCACCTCGGCGTACCTCACCTTCGACACTGGCGACCTCGACCAGTTGTCGTCGACGCTGCTCGACGAGGGCGAGGAGTTCGACGGCGACGAAGCGGTGATGGCCGACGGCTACGACCGCATCGCCGCCTTCGTTGCCGAGGGCCTCGACATCCGCACCGGCGTTGCAGTCACCACCATCGACTCCGCTGGAGACACCGTTGCGGTCGCTGCCGGGGGCCAGACGCTGACGGCCGATCACGTCGTGGTGACGGTGCCGCTCGGCGTGCTCAAGGCCGGCGCCATCGAGTTCGTCCCGCCGTTGCCGGGCGCGCATCTGGAGGCGATCGATGGCATCGGCTTCAGCGCTGTCAACAAGTTCCTTTTCGTGTGGGACGACACGTTCTGGGACGACACCGACTTCATCGTCTACACGCCGTCGCGTCCCGACATCTTCAACTGGTTCGCCAACGTCAACTCACTCGTGCCGGGCGCCAACGCGCTGATGACGTTCGCCTACGCCGACGAGGCCCGCACATCGGAGTCGCTGACCGACGACGAACTGATCGAGTTGGCGATGACCCACTTGCGCGACATGTACGGCGACGACGTCCCCGAGCCGACGGCGATGCTGCGCAGCGCGTGGGCCACCGACCCGTTCACCCGCGGGGCTTACTCGTTCACTGCGGTGAGCACCGACATGGATCACTTCGACATCCTTGCCAGCCCTGTGGGGCGAGTGCACTTCGCTGGCGAACACACCAGCCGCGACTACTTCTCCACCGTGCACGGCGCCCACCTCAGCGGGCTTCGAGCGGCCGCGGAGATCATCGACCCTTGAGGTGACCGAATGAACAGCAGCACAGGTCTCGACAGCAGTGGTCTCGACAGCACTGAGAGCAGGCACTCGCTCTACCTGCAACGGCTGGCCAACACGCGGCGATGGATGAGCCGCCTCGACGTACCGGTGATGCTGGTGCGCGACCCGTTCAACGTGCTCTACATCACGGGCGCTACCAACATGACGGTGTTCAACCTGTGCGTGCCGGCTCGCTACCTGCTGGTGATCGCTGAGGGGCCGGTGGTGCTCTTCGACTACTTGGGTGGCGAGCACCTGGCAGCCGGGCTGCCCACCATCGACGAGATCCGCATTGCCCGTGGCCTCAGCCACGTCAGCAGCAACGGAAGCGTGGCCGCCGAGTGCGCGGCGATGGCGGCCGAGGTCGCCTCGCTGGTGCGCGACCACGGTGGGCCGGGCACCCAACTCGGTCGGCTGGCAGTCGACAGCCTTCCCTTCACCGCTGTCGACGCGTTGCGCGCCACAGGCTTCGAGGTCACCGACGCCGACCCGGTGATGAGCAGCGCCCGCCGGGTGAAGCTGCCGATCGAGATCGAGTACATGCGCGAGGCCTCACGTCGCACCGTCGCCGCGGTGCAGGCGATGGAGGCCGCGCTCGAGCCCGGGATCACCGAGGTGGAGTTGTGGAGCCGCTTCCTCGGCGACCTCATCGCTGGCCATGGCGAGTTCGTCTCCACCCGGTTGCTGGAGAGCGGGCCGAAGACGTTCCCGTACTTTCAAGAGTGCGGCACACGGGTGATCGACGACGGCGACCTGGTGTGCTTCGACACTGATGCCATCTCGTTCGAGAGTTACTCGTGCGACTTCTCGCGCACGTTCCTGGCGGGCGAGCGGCCAGCGACCGCCGAGCAACGGTCGCTCTACCAGCGAGCCCATGAACAGCTTCGCCACAACGTCGCGCTCATCGGCCCGGGCGTGAGCTTCGAACACGTCGCCCGCAACGCCTGGCCCGTGCCGGAAGAGCACCGCGACAGCCGCTACTACTGCATCGGCCACGGCCTCGGCATGATCGGCGAGTATCCCAACCTGCCGTTCCACACACCCGGTGTGCCGTACCCGCTCGACGACGCGTTCGAGCCCGGCATGGTGTTCTGCGTCGAGAGCTACATCGGGTCGCGGGCCAGCGGCCAGGGCGTGAAGCTCGAAGACCAACTGCTCATCACCGAGACCGGCGTGGAGATCATGAACGACTACGCGTTCGACGACCGCCTACTCGGCCAGTAGCGGCTACCTCGGCCCAGGTGTGCGCCGCGGCGACAGCGTGCCCGGGGCGGGGGTCGAACCCGCACAGCCTTGCGGCCAAGGGCCTTAGACAGCTCCCATTCGTCCGGCTGGGGGTCTCTGATCCTCCGGCTGCGCTGTGATCTGGAGGTTCCGTCCGTCCCGTCCGTGGAGTGTTCTCCCGCATTCCGCCGTGTCGTCCAGTCCTGTGCACACCGTGTGCACACGAACCTCATCCGACGAGCGTCTCGTGGACAGTTCGTTTCCGGGGGTTCAGGAGCTCGCGTTCTCGATGATGGTTTGCGCGGTCTGTAGTTCTTCGTCGAGCTCGGCGCGGACCCGTTGGACGTGTTGGGCATGTTCGGTGATCCACTGGTCGACTGCGGCTTGGTCGAGGTCTAGCCAGTGGATTTCGCCGCGCAACTGGTTCTCGAGTGCTGCTGCTTTGGAGTAGGCCTCTTCTCCCGGGCCGTGCACGGCACGGTAGGCGTCGGCTTGGCAGCCGCCGATCTGCTCGTCCGCCCCACCGAAGAGAGCAGCGTCGAAGTCGGGGTTGGCGGCGACCTGTTGATCGTGCCACCGCTCCCACTCATCCCAGGTGCCTCCGGTCCCGGCCGCATCGTTGGGTCGCGCTCGGTACTCGTAGCCGACTTGGGCCATGCAGTTCTCGATCACGATTTCTCGAGCAGCGAAGACGGCAGCGAAGTACTCCTGGCTGGGTGCCAGCGCTTGCAGCGATGCCGTTGGTGTGGGCGCAACGGTGAGTTGCTCGCCGGCGAGCACGCTCGGGACGGCCCGGGCGAGCAGCCGTGCCACGTCGGCGAAGCTGTCGGCGCCGCCGATCGCGTCGACGTCAGCTTGCTCGGCGCTGACGCGCACCAGCGCCCGTGGGGTCACAATCGATGCCGATCGCGTCGGCGGAGCGTCGCTGACGAACAGCGTTCCTTCTGCGACGGGCTCGCCGACGGCCGTGGCGCCGGCGACGCCGCGTTGCCATCCGACGTCGTCGGAGTACTCACCTGGCGCCCAGGGGATTACTTCGAACAACAGCGAGCCGGCATCGAGTGTCGCAGCCACAGCGGTGCTTCCAGCCTGACCGGCCCCTTCGGCAGCGTGTTGGATCGGGTACGGCCACCCGACGGCCTGCAAGGTGGCCGAGACAGCGGCCTCCCACGCGTCTGTCTGCACCGTCGGGCGGACACTGGCGGGCGCGGCGCTGATGGCAGCTGCCTCGGTGGTCGGAGAGGCGACCGGAGCCGGCGAGGCGGGATCTCGAGCGACGAACACGAGCGCGCCGAGTGTGCCGCCAACCATCCCGACGGCGAGCACCGCTCGCCCGGCGTTGTGGCGGCGGGCGGGTCGGCGGAAATCCCCGCTGGTCAAGGGATGTGGGGCAGCGAGGACACGGTCGAGATCATCGACGGCCGCATCGAAGCGGACGTCGAGCCAGTCATCGGTGTGCAGGTCAGCCATGGTCAGCGCTCCAGTCGTGTCGCCAGCGTTGCTCTGGCTCGTTGCAGATGGGTCTTCACGGTCGCCTCGGAGAGACCGAGCAGCGCCGCGATGTCCGCCGTCGTTCGTCGCTCGACGTAGTGCAGGGCGATCACTTGCGCTTGTCGTTTCGGGAGTCGACGGACCTCGGCCCAGAGATGCTCGTGCTCGATCGACGCCTCGTCGTCGTAGCGGTCCACGCGGCGACGTCGCACCAGAGCATCGGCTTCGACCCGTGCCCACCGCCGCAGCGACACCGCACGATTCGCGACGACCCGACGCACCCACGCGCCCGGGTCGTCGTACCCGCCGATGTCGCGCCAGCGGCGATACGCAGCGACGAACGCCTCCTGCGCCAGGTCCTCAGCGGCCGACCGGCGACCCGTCAGCACGTACGCCAACCCGACAACCGGACGCAGTTCACGGCGATAGAAGACGTCGAACGGTTCGATCACCAGCCCGACGAGATCGACCGTGCCATCACCGGGCCGATCTGCATGCTCCATCGCCAACTCCGACATCACGAGTAACTCGCACGGCTCGGTGATCCGGATGACACGACCGACATCTTCGTCGCCACCTGTTGGCGAGCGAGTTCGCTGCCGCGGATTCCGGGCGCTGGCGGGTCGTAGCGTTGATGGGAGTGTTCCACCAACCGCCTGACCTCGACGACTTCGAGGCGTTCGTCGAGCGGGTGAAGCCGACGCTCCTGCAGGCGCTCGTTGCGACGTACGGTCCGGTCGACGGGCGTGAAGCGACCGTCGACGCACTGAGCTGGGCGTGGGAGCACTGGGATCGGCTGGCTGACGTCAATCATCCGGTCGGGTATCTCTACCGAGTCGGGCAATCCGCGACCCGCCGGTTCCTGCCCCGGCCTGTCCCTGCGCGACTCGCTGAGATCCTGGAGACGCGCTTCCCGGACGTGGAGCCGGGCTTGTTGCCGGCGCTGGCCCGGTTGTCGGAGCAGCAGCGGACGGTGGTGGTGCTCGTGCACGGCTACGGCTGGCGACAGGCGGAGGTGGCGCGGTTGCTGGGTGTCAACGCGTCGACCGTTCGGGACTACTTGAACCGGGCGCTCGATCGCCTTCGAGACGAGCTGGAGGTCAGCGATGTCAACGGCCGTTCGTGAACAGATCCGTCAGCTCGCCGCGGCGTTCGACGAGGTGGTGGACGACGTCAGTGTCGAGGAGGTTCGCGGTCGCATCGTGCCGACGGTTCCCGCCGATGAGCTCGGGCATCCGAGTGGTGACCTGCTCGGCATCGGTCCGCGCCCATCGGCTCGGTGGTTGAGCATCGCTGCCGTTTGGGTGCTGGTCGTCGTCGGGGTCATTGGCGCGCTGGTGTGGGTGGAACGGCGTGGAACTGCGCCGTCTGCGACCGAGCCGCCGTCGACGACGGGCACGGTGGATGGCGGGGTGGTCTTCGGGCAGTTCGTGTGGCCCGCGCCTCCTCGCAACTTCGGCACGTTGAATGATCTCGTCGGGGCGTTCGCGACCGAAGTGCTTGCGTGGGACACCTGGGAGGTCGTTGGCGATGCGAGCGAGGCGTCCGATCCGCAGGTGTTCAGCCTCGCCAGCTCGTCACCTGACGCCGCCGTGGCGTTCGTGGCGATCCCGTCTCCGGCGGGGTGGGGGTTCGTGCAGATCGGTGAGCCGATGAGCGCGTCGGCTGAGCAGCCCGGAGATGTCGTGCTGACGGTGCCGAACGTTGTCGGTGTCGAGTCCGGTTCCGTCGTCATCCGGCTCTCGGATGGAACGACCCGGGAGAGCAGCGACATGTCGGGCCGAGTGGTCTTCCCGGGAGTTCGGGTGGAGGACTTGGTCAGCGCGCTTGCGGTCGGCCGCGATGTGCAAGGGCGGGCGATCACCGTCGTCGGCGGTGCGTTCAGGGACGACTCGGCGCCGCCTGCGACCGTGCCCGGCTCCGTTCCGGGGGCAACGGATCCGGACCGCACTGACGTCGGTGTTCCGTACGGTCCGTTGGACTTTGCCACGACCGACGATGCGCTTCCGATGTGGCCCGAGGCGAACGTCAGCGATCCTCCGGCCACGACGACGGGCTACGGGATGCAGCTGTGCGACAGCGGCTACGGCACGAAGATCCTGCGGGTCGACCCGAGCTCCGGCCCGTCACACGCCTACTCGGGCACGCTGTGCGTGTTCATCGATCTCGTCGAGCCGCGCGTTGACGCCTTCACGAAATGCGCGACGTCGACCGACCGCTTCAACTACGCCCGCTGCCAGCATCGCACCGACCAGACCGACACCGGTGGCCCCGGCACCTCGCAACGAGCCGTCGTCGACGCTGACGACATGGCAGCCATGCAGGCCTTCCCGTTGCCGACCGCCTGGGATCAGCAGGAGCTGTTCGACCCGATTGTCTCCGCAGCCTCGACCCACGATGGTTCACCGACCTACCGGGATGGTTCGGCGACGGTCACGCTCGACGCTGCAACAGGCGGCTCGGTCGCCGCGACCGTGGACCAGCCGGGGGTGTGCTTCGAGATCGAGATCCCGGGCGCCACGGCCAGCGGATGCGTCGGGGGTGGCCTGCTCGCCACCGGCCTCGCCTACGGCGCCTTCCAGGACGGGGCCGGCCCGATCCAACTCGTCGGCATCGTGCCCGACGACGTGACCGTCATCGAAGTCGACGGGGAGACCATCACACCGACGAACAACGTCTGGCACTACACCGCCATCGCCGGCGACCCACTCACGATCACCGTCCGAGCAGAGGACGGTCGAACGGCCACCACCATGTGACTGGTCGACCACTCGGCACGAGCCGAGGACCAAGTCCTTCCTGCTTGCGCGAACCGGTTGCGCTCCGGCGGTGTCGATGATGGTGTGAGGTCCTCCATGCCTGACGACGCGCCCGTCACCGATCGCTCATCGAACGCCGGCTCCTTCGCCGACTTCTACGAGCATCAGTACGCCGCAACGGTTCGCCTCGCAGCCTTCCTGTCGGGCACCCGCGATGCGGCTGAGGATCTTGCGCAGGAAGCGTTCCTCCGGCTCGAACCTCGCTTCGCCGACCTCGAGAACCCGGCCGCATACCTGCGGTCGACCGTCGTCAACCTCTGCTGCAACCAACATCGGTCCGCCAGCAGAGAGGCCCGACGACTCATCAAGCTCGGCCCGCCACCATCCGGCGTCAGCGATCGAGCGGCAGAGCTCGACGCAACTCTGCGACGGCTGCCCTACGACGAACGAGCTGTCGTCGTCCTGCGGTACTGGCTCGGACTGACCGAGGCGGAGATTGCCGCACACCTCGGCTGCCGACCCGGCACCGTCAAGTCCCGAAGCGCCCGCGCACTCAACAAGATCCGCAAGGAGTTGCCATGACCCTCGAGCACGACCTGCCGGGCCTGCTCGACGAGCTCGCCGCAGACCATCACGTTGGCCACGCCCCTCCGCTCGGCCTCCACGCCCTTCCGCTCGAACCGGCCCGTCGTCACCGCTCGTCGGCTCCGCGAGTGCTCGCCGTCGCCGTATGCACCGCATTCGTCATCGGCGGCCTCGTCTTTCTCGGCGGCCGCAGCAAGCCGGACACCACCCCGGCGAACCAGCCGGCCACCAGCCCTAGCGAGGTTGGGGTGCCGACCACGATGCCGAACGCCCCCGACGACACCACGGGCGGGGTTGTTCTCGCTCCGCCACCCACAGAGGCGGTCGAGCTGCTGTCCGCCATGGAGTTCGACCGATCAGCAACCGCCGCGGGCGCGCTCACTGCGCCCGACGGCACCGTCTTCAGCCTGATCGTCTCGAACGGCCCGACCTGGCCGCCATCCGGGAACGACTGGAACGCGATCCCCGCCGAGCGCCGAGACGTACGGACAGTTGCTGGAAGGGAGGTTGCCGCAATCATCGACGCGACCGCGCCGACACAGATCTACCGCACCGTCCGCGACAGCTGCTGGGCGGTGGAGGTGGTGACCGCCGACGAGGCGACATGGAGCGATGACGTCACGACCCTCATCGGAGCACTGCGCATCAACGACTCGGTCACCTCTGCCGACGGTGCTGCGGTGAGCATCGACCTGCCGCCGGGCTGGACGTCACTCGGTGGAGGACGGATGCTCACGAGCTGGGTCATGGAGCTGACAGTCGACATCGACGGCCAGCCCCACAATGTGCACCTGGCGCAAGTCCCCAACGCCCCCGTCGGCTTTCTGCTCGCCGGCGAGTCGAACCCTCGACCGTTCGATCACAACGGCCGCCAGTGGTGGACCGTCGACATCGTCACCACGCCGGGGATGACGAGCGTGATCGGCACCACCGATCTCGGCGCCTTTCACATCACCTCCGATCTCCCGGCCGACGAGCTCGCCACCATCGTCGACACGCTCGTTCCCACACCCACCGCCCAGCTGGCGTCGTACAGCGGAGTGCCCGGAACCGCAGTCGTCGACACCACGACCGCCCCTGGGCAGGCCACCAGCTGCGGTGACATCGGGAAAGGAATCACGATCAACGGCTGACGGGCGCGGTCTCGCCGGAGCGTAACTTTGGTGTTACGCTCAACCTCGTGGCTTCGACGACTCGTACCGGTGCAGACCGCTACTTCGCGCAGCGCGCATCAGAGCCCGGCTACGACGACGCGTATGCCGAGGCTCGGCGCCGGGTCGATGCGATCGACCGATTGGTGCGAGCCCTCGATGACCGGCGCGAGGAGCTCGGGTTGTCGAAGGCGGAGCTGGCCCGTCGAGCGGAGCTGGCACCGGAGGCGGTGCGGCGGCTGTTCAGCGTCGACAGCCCGAACCCGACGATCGGCACCTTGACCGCATTGGCGGACGCGCTCGGGTTGGAACTCGTCCCACAGCGACGCAAGGCCGGCTAACCCGCTTACTCGAGAACGGTGCGGCGGCGGAGGAACTCGTCACGCATCGCCCGGGCACGCCGATAGTCCTTCGGATCGGCGGCGGAGCGCTTCGGCTTGGACAGCCCGTCGATCACGACGACCGACGACCCGCCGAGGTCGGCACCGTCGCGTTCGAGGACGCAGAACAGGCGGTGGTTCATCCCGCCGCCCTTGATGCGGACCTCGTAGAAGCCGGCCATCTCGTCGTGCATCGCCTCCCACTTCCCGCCACCGGAGAACGCCGGCGGCGGCGCTTCGGCGACGGCGTCGAGCACGGCTTGGAACTCGGCGACCAGCTTGGCCGGGAGTCGGTCGAAGAACTCGATCGCCGGCACCGCCCGGTTCGGGTCGTCATCGGGGTGGCGTTGGAAGAAGTGGATCAACCACGGGTCACGCGTCATCACTCTCACCCCCCACCGACCGTCCTGCCACGCCCAGGATGAGGTCGCCGACGACGCCAGCGGCCTCGCGCTGCAGGCCGGTCACAGCGTGGGAGTAGAGGTCGATCGTCACCGCGATCGACGAATGCCCGAGCCGCTCACTCACGACCGCCGGGTGCACGCCGGCACCCAACGCGATCGTGGCGTAGGTGTGGCGCAGATCATGGACCCGGATCCGCGACACACCGGCCCGGGCGACGAGCCGATCGAACGTGGTCGAGAACGACGCCGGGTTCAACGGACCATCGCCCTCACCGGGGAACACCCACAGCGGCCCGGCACGCTCCTGGAGATGGTCAGCGAGCACGGCGGTGGTCGTCGTGTCAAGAGCGACGAGCCGACGGCTCGAAGCCGACTTCGGCGAACCGATCTCGATCCGACCGTCGACCACACCAACCGTTCGCCGCACCGACACCGCGGCACGGGCGAGATCGACGTCAACGCGTTGCAGACCGAGCACCTCACCGCGACGCATCCCCGTCGTCGCCAACACCACGAACCCGGCGTACAGCCGGTGCCCCTCGACCGATCGCAGGAACTGCTTCAGCTCCGCCACGGTCCACGTGCTCATCTCCGGCCGCTCGGCACGCGGTGGCGACACGAGCGACGCCACGTTCCGATCGACCAGACCGTCGCGCACGGCATCGGCGAGCGCCCGATGCAGCACGGCGTGTACGTTCGCCACCGTCTTGGCCGACCGACCCGACACCACCAACTGGTGCTCGAACCGCTCCACCTCCAACGCAGACAACAACCGCAACGAACCACCACCGAGGCCGTCGACGAGATGCACGACCGCGTTGCGGTACGCCGCCCACGTCGACTCGCGCACCGAGACACGAGCCCTTGCCAACCACTCCTCCAAGTACTCGCCCACCGTCGGACCGAACACCGACACCTCCGGCCGACGGACGAGCTCGCGCTCCAGCAAGAGATCGTTCAACACCGCCTGGGCCTCACGCTTCGTGCGAAACCCCTGACGCGACACCTGCCGACGCTTGCCCGTCTCCGGGTCGACGCCCACGTCGAGGCGGATGCACCAGCCGCCGCTGCGGCGCGTCACCGACCCCCGAGCCATACGAGAACGCTACCGTTCGTGCGCATTCCGTGCGCGTCAGCTCCACGACGAGGCGAGACTGAACACATCAGGCCTGCTAGATCGGTGCCCGGGACGGGATTCGAACCCGTACATACGTTCGTATAGGAGGGTTTAAGACCGCTCCAATCCGTCCGGCTGGTGCTCCCCCGTCCGTCTGATGGGCTGCGATCTGGAGCTTCTGTCCGTGCCGTCCGTTGAGTGCGCTCCTGTGTTACGCCGTGTCGCACAGTTCTGTGCACATCGTGTGTACACGGTCAGGCGCTTCGGCTTGGTGTCACGGTGGCCCCAGCTCAAGTGAGCGCACGTCATGGTGATCGACGGTTGGCACGGGACGTCCTGGATCACGTCCTCGCGGCGGGGTTCAACGAACGATGCGTCGCCGGGCTCGGTGTGGTTGACAGTGCGAGCGACGCGGGCGTCAGCTGCCCATCATTCCGCCGTTCATCCAGTCGTCCCAGTCGCCCCAGTTGCCGTTCATGTGGGGCCGCGAGCCGCGCATCATGTTTTCGCACCAGTCGGCTGGGCGCTCCGTGGAAGGGTTGGCGCTCATCCACGCACGGCAGCTCGACAGCATCTGCTCAGGGTCGCCCCACATCATCGGCCCCATCATCGAGCCGCTTCCCATGTGCTGGCTCATCCAGCCGGTCATGTCCTGGCACCAGCCAGCTGAGGTCGGGCTCGAGCCGGTGCCGTTCATCCATGTTGTACAGGCCTGGGTGATGTCGGCGAGCTGTCCGCTCGCGGATGCAGTCGACGCGGAGCTGTTGTCGCGGTTGGCGAGGGCGATCCCGACGCCGATGCCGGCGAGGGCCACCACGGCGACCACGAGCGGCATGATCCATCGGCGCCGACGTGTCGCCGGCGCAACCGGAGACTCCTGCGTCGCGATCATGGAGCCATGTGCGCTCCGACGGCGCTCGATGTACAGGGCACAACGACCCGGTCGGGCGGTCTCAGCTTGGCAGCGTGAACGGTCCGAGGATCGTGGCGATGTCGTCAGGGAGCTCGGCGGTCTCGGTGAGACGCATCGTGGTCCGCCCGGTGTTGCCGGCCGGGTATTTGCGGGCGAGTGATCCTGGCCCGGCGACGGCGAGGCGGATCATCTGGCCGACGAACTCGCGGCGGTCGCGCTGGGTGAGCGCGACGCGCAGCATGGCGAGGTGGACTCGGGTGTGGCTCCATGCCCAGGGTTGTGAGAGCAGGTGGGCTCGTTCGAGCGCCGACCACGGGTCGGCACCACTGCGGGCGGCGGCCAGTTCGCGGTCGATGAGTGTGGCGATCTCGGCGGGGACCCGCCAGCGGGAGTGTTCAGGCATGGGCGTGCTCCGGAAGGGCGGAAGTGGGCTTGGGCGCCGACGCGGCGAAGGTGTTCGTGCTGCGGGCTCGCAGTCCATTGGCGATGACGACGATCTCGGCGACTTCGTGGATGGCGACCACCGCACCGAGGCCGAGCAGACCGGATGCAGCGGCGGGGATCAGGACGGTGATGATCATCCCGGACAGGATCAGGTTCTGGATCATGATCCGCCGTGTCTGTCGCGCATGGTCGATCAGGTCGGGCAGGTGGGTGAGGCTGTCACCCATGACGGCGATGTCGGCGGCCTCGACGGCGACGTCGCTGCCAGCGGCTCCCATGGCGATGCCAACGTCGGCAGCGGCGAGTGCGGGTGCGTCATTGATGCCGTCACCGACCATGGCTACGGGGCCATGGGTGCGGAGTCGTTCGATTGCGGTGAGCTTGTCCTCGGGGAGCAGTTCGCTGCGCAGGTCGTCGATGCCGGCCGCGGTTCCGATGGCGGTGGCGGTTCGGTGCTGGTCGCCGGTGAGCATGGCGACGTGCAGCCGGTGTCGTCGGCGGAGCTGATCGACCACATCGGCAGCTTCCGGGCGGACCTCGTCGCGCAGGGCGATCGCACCGATCGTGACGCCGTCTCGTTCGACCAGCACCACCGTGGCGCCGGCGGCTTGGAGTCGCTCGACGTCGGCGTGGAGGGTGGCGGGGTCGATGAAGCCGGGTTTGCCGACGCGCACCTTGGTGTCGCGGACGAGTCCGGTGAGCCCGGCGCCGATGTTGGTGGTCACCTCGTCCGCGTCGATGGCAACCGGTGCGCCGGCGACGATCGCCGCGGCGAGTGGGTGGTCGCTGAATCGCTCCAACGATGCGGCAAGTCGAAGCACCTCGGCGACGGTCGCGCCGGTGGCGGCGACGGTGTCGATGACCTGTGGTTGGTTGCGGGTGAGGGTGCCGGTCTTGTCGAACGCGATCGCTCTCACGGTGGCGAGTGCTTCGATCGCGTCGCCGCCCTTGATCACGAATCCGGCGCGAGTCGCGGCACCGACCGATGCGAACACGGTGACCGGCACTGCGATTGCGAACGCGCATGGTGAGGCGGCGACGAGCACAACCAGCGCCCGTTCGATCCACAGCTCCGAATCCCCGAACGCTGAGCCGAGCACGGCAATGGCAGCGGCGACGATCAGGATCGCCGGCACGAGCGGGCGGGCGACGCGATCGGCGAGGCGTTGCGCGCGGCCTTTGCGGTCCTGGGCCTCTTCGACGGCGTGCACGATCCGGGCCAGCGTGCTGTCGCTGGTCGCGACGGTCGCTTCGACGTCGAGGGTGCCGGTGGTGTTGATGCTGCCGGCGAACACCCGATCTCCCGGAGCGACGTCGATCGGGATCGACTCGCCGGTCACTGCCGACACGTCGAGCACCGATCGTCCGGAGCGCAGAACTCCGTCGGTCGGCATCCGCGCACCGGCGCGCAACACGACGATGTCACCAACGGTGAGCTCGTCGGTCGCGATCTCGATCAGATCCTCATCGCGGCGTACGACGGTGGTCGGCGGGACGAGTGACAGCAACGCACGCAACCCGCGTCGGGCACGCGTCACGGCCCAATCCTCGAGGGCTTCGGACACCGAGAACAGGAAGCACAACGCTGCTGCCTCGCCGAGCTGGCCGAGCACCACGGCGCCGACCGCGGCGATCGTCATCAACAAGCCGACCCCGAGCCGGCCACGGCGCAACCCGCGCAGTGCCGACGGCGCAAACGTAGACCCGCCACTGACGATCGCGATCACGAACACCACCGTCGACACGGCCTCGGCGCCGGAGAGTTCTGCGATCACACCGGTCAGCCACGACGCCGCGGCGACGCCAGCCGCGATCGTGCGCCACTCGACGCTCCGCTCCTCGCCCTCCGACGCCTCAGCGTCGACGTTCGATGCCGGTCCGCAACATGCGTCAGCCATCGGCGCCGATCCTTCCAAGCCGCGGCACGAAGCGTCCGACCCGCCGCGCGTATGCACCCCAGTCGGGCATCGCCGTTCGCAAGTACGGCTCCTCGACGGAACGAACCTGCACCTCGACCGCCACCACCAGCAAGAGCAGGGCGACGAGCGTCAGCATGGTCGGCGCCATCAGCGACAACCCGACCGCTGCGATCACCATCCCCGTGAAGATCGGATTCCGCGCCCAACCGAACGGACCGTCGGTGACGAGCTCGGTTCGTTCGTTCGGGTCGACGCCGATCCGCCACGAGGTCCCCATCGCCGATTGCGATGCCAAGGTCAGGACGCATCCGGCCGCGAACACCGCAACCCCGACAACGAGCATGACCGTGCCTGCCAGGGCATCCCACAGTCCTGTTACCGACAACGCGGCGAGCGTCACGCCGGCGGTGCCGACCACGACGGCCGCCACGAAGAGGGCGCCGCTGACACGCGCAGTCCGGTCGTGGCGCTGCCAACGGAACCCCGAGTCACCGGTGCGTCGACGGTGGACGAGCGTGCGTCCCGCGAACGCGACCGTCAGGAACCCGAGCTGCAACACCAGGGCGAGAACACCTCGACCGTTCACCAGGTCATCTCCTGGCAGTCGTGGTTGCCGGCGGTCTCGACCTGCAACGTGGCGTGCGAGAGGTGGAACCGTTCGGCGAGCACCGTTCGGGCTTGTTGCAGCACCGCCTGGGAATCAGCACCCTCGGTGATCCCGAGGTGCGCCGTGAGCACTTCCATCTCGCTCGTCAGCGTCCACACGTGCAAGTCGTGCACATCGGCCACTCCCTCGATATCGGTGAGGGCAGCGGTGACCGCCGGCAGATCGACGCCCTCGGGCGCTGCCTGTACCAGGATCCGCACCGCGTCCCGACCGAGCCGCCACGCCCGCGGCAGGATGAACAGACCGATCCCGGCGCCGATCACCGGGTCGACCCAACCCCACCCGGTCACCCACATCAACCCGGCGGCCACGATCACCCCGATCGACCCGAGTGTGTCGGCGACCACCTCGAAGTAGGCGCCACGCACGTTCAAGCTCTCGGTCGCCCCTTGGCGCAACAACATGAACGCGACCAGGTTCACCGCCAGCCCGATCACCCCGACGACCAACACCGGCACCGACGACACCTCCGGCGGGTCATCCAACCGACGGGCCGCCTCGACCAGCACGTAACCGGCGACCCCGAACAACAACACGGCGTTGGCGAGCGCCGCAAGGATCTCCAACCGGTACAACCCGAACGTGCGGTGCTGGGCCTGCTTGGCACGGTTGGCGGCGGTGATCGCCGCCAACGCCATCCCCAACCCGAGCGCATCGGTGGCCATGTGCCCGGCGTCGGACAGCAACGCCAACGAGTTCGCCGCCAGCCCGACCACCACCTGCACCACCAAGAATCCGGTGACGAGACCGAACGACCACCACAACCGGCCGGCGTGACGGGCGCCGGCGCGCAGGTCGACGTGACCGTGATCGTGGCCCATCAGCGGACCCGATCCCGATGGCGCAGGTGCTCGCGTCCGATGTCGAGCAGCATCCGGACG
>DMQJ01000029.1:17550-17670 GCA_003455715.1 Acidimicrobiaceae bacterium
CGCACCACCCCGGCCCCTCGCAGCCAGCGCAGGGCGTGTGACACGGTCGACTCCGGGACGTCCACCGTCGCCGCGAGGTCGCACACGCACAGTTCGCCCGCCTCGAGCACCGCGTACAGG
>DMQJ01000029.1:17870-18202 GCA_003455715.1 Acidimicrobiaceae bacterium
CCCGCCTCGAGCACCGCGTACAGGATCCGGGCCCGGGTGGCGTCGCCGAGCACCTTGAACCAATCCGCCAGCCCGTCGGTCTCTTCCAACGACGGCAACCGCTCCCGCGTCGCCGCCACCTTGGCCGGATCGACGACACGAACCTCGCACGCCTCGATCGACGTGACAGCTGCGATCCGGGTGGGGCTACGACCGCTCATCTGCATAACTGTACATATGAAGGGATGAATGGGCAAGGGTTCGAGGCGTACGTGACGTCCTGGGTCACGTCCCAACAGCACTGCGACCGCATTCGCTGGTCGCCGCTCTCATCATCATCATCATCGTCGTCG
>DMQJ01000029.1:18384-18784 GCA_003455715.1 Acidimicrobiaceae bacterium
TCATCATCATCATCATCGTCGTCGCGGAATACCGTGGCGTCGTGGAGGTCACGCTGCTCTACTTCGACGACTGTCCGAACTGGCTCACCGCTGCCGCCCTGGTTGACAGGCTCGCTGCCGAAGATCCGGACGTGATCGTCGTTCGGCGAATCGTGGACACCGACGAACAGGCTCAGCGGGTGCGATTCCTCGGATCGCCGACGATCCTCATCGACGGTCGCGATCCGTGGGCGCCCGAGGGGGCTCCCGTGGGCCTGTCGTGTCGGATGTTCATGACACCCGAGGGCCCAAGGGGTGCGCCGACCTGGGAGCAGCTCACGTTCGCGGTCGATGCTGCCCGACGTGCACGGCCCAGCACCGGCGCGGCGTGATCGACGACCGGGTTGTCGCCGGGCGGTCG
>DMQJ01000494.1:0-582 GCA_003455715.1 Acidimicrobiaceae bacterium
CGGAAAGGCGTCACGCAGGATAGCAACCGGACCCGGTCACTCCTCCTCCAAAAACTCCTTCAACCGCTGCGACCGCATCGGGTGGCGCAGCTTGGCGAGCGTCTTGGCTTCGATCTGGCGGATGCGCTCGCGGGTGACCCCGAACTCCTTGCCGACGTCTTCGAGCGTGCGGGCCTGGCCGTCGTCGAGGCCGAAACGCATCCGCACGATCTCCTGCTCGCGTTCGGTGAGTTCGCCCAGCGCTTCCTCCACCGCCTGAGTGAGCATGCGCTTGGTGGCCATGTCGGCGGGGGCGTCGGCCGAGAGGTCTTCGATGAAGTCGGCCAGGTTGGAGTCGTCTTCCTCGCCCACCGGCGAGTCGAGCGACAGCGGATCTTGGCTGATGCGCAGAATCTCGCGCACCCGCTCGGCAGTCATGCCGCACCGGTCGGCCAGTTCGTCGAGCGTGGGCTCGCGCTCGAGCTCTTGGTGCATCTGGCGTTGGGTGCGCAACACCCGGTTCATGCTCTCCACCATGTGCACCGGGATGCGGATGGTGCGGGCCTGGTCGGCGATGCTGCGGGTGATGGCCTGGCGGATCCA
>DMQJ01000494.1:819-4645 GCA_003455715.1 Acidimicrobiaceae bacterium
GTGGCGTAGGTGGAGAACTTGAAGCCCTTGGTGTGGTCGAACTTGTCGACCGCCCGCATCAGGCCCAGGTTGCCCTCCTGGATGAGGTCGAGGAACTGCATGCCGCGGCCGCTGTACCGCTTGGCGATGCTCACCACCAGGCGCAGGTTGGCCTGGATGAGTTCGCTCTTGGCTCGCTGCCCCATGGTGACAGCCCGCATGAGGCGCCGCTGCTCGGCGGCGTCGAGCGCCATCCCTTCATGCACAGCGTCGAGGCGGGCGGCGGCGTTGTTGCCGTCGTCGATGGCCTGGGCGAGGCGTCGCTCGTCGTCGACCGTGAGCAGATCGACCCGGCCGATCTCCTTGAGGTACATGCGCACCGTGTCGGAGGTGCCACCGCCATCGCCGCCACGATCCCCGTTGAGCCGCTCGGCACGGCGACGGCGCCGCCGCGACAACACACCTTCGGCCTCCTCGTTGGCCGTGTCGACGGGTCGTTGCACGCCCTCGGCCGGGGTGACGTCGTGCTGCTCCTCCTCGCCTTCGATGGCGATACCGCGCTCGCGCAGCGTGGACTGCACATCGGCCAGCACGTCGCCAGTGAGCTCGACCTTGCGCAGCACATGGGCGATGTCGTCGGCGTGCAACACACCCGACGCAGCGCCGCGCGCGACCATGTCGTGCCATTCGTCGACATCGACCCCGTGGTATGGCGTCGAGCCAGTTGTTGCATCAGCAGCAGTGTTCACTCGTGCCCTTCGTGCGCCCCTGCGAGCCACCCTAGCAATGCCTCGGCTGCCGCATCGGCCCCTTCGGGGTCGTCGATGGCCTCCAGCGCAAGGCGGGCATCGCGCATGGCCCGCAACTCCTCGATGTCGACCGACGAACGGCGCTGAGCCAGCCGTCGGCGGGTGGCCGCGGCGATGAGGTTGCGTGCCTCCACCACCGGGTCGACGTCGAGGTCGGCCACTGCAGCGCGCTCGAGGAACTCCCGCGCTTCGGGGTCGGCCAGCTCCAGGGCGGCCTCCACCGCACCGTTGGCCTCGGCCACGGCCAGGAACGCTCGTCGGGCGACATCGTCGGCGAACAGGTCTTCCACCAGCCAGGGGGCAATGTCGTCCCACCGCTGCAGCAGCATCACCACCGCAACGAACTCCGCGTTCTCCTTGGCTCCCACGCGTCGAGCGGGGGCAACTCGGATGGTCGGGGCGCGCACCCCCCGCTCGGCCACCTTCACCAGGTCGGCCACGGGCAGGCCCACGTGGGTGGCCACCTGGCCGGCATAGATCTTGCGCACGTCCTGGTTGGGGTGCTCGTTCACCAGGGCCATCGCGTCCTGCGCCATGCGCGCCCGGTCTTCGGGCGAGCGCAGCGGGCGAGCGTTGAGCACCCGACCCAACCGATACCCGAGGTACGGCTCGGCGTGCTCAATGGCGTGCCGCAGGGCCTCGGGGTCGCTCACGGCCAGGTCGCCTGGGTCGCGCCCCTGCGGGAAGTGGGCCACACGCACCCGCACCTGGTACTTCTCTTCCCACTCGTAGAACTTCTGCGCCGCACCCTGACCGGCAGCGTCGGCGTCGAAGGCCAGCACCACCTCGCTGGCGAAGCGCTTCATCAACCGCACGTGGTCTTCGGTGAGGGCAGTGCCGCATGTGGCCACCGCCCGCGGCACCCCCGAGCGATGGAACCCGATGACGTCGGTGTAGCCCTCGCACACGATCACCTGGTCGTGGGTGACCACATCGGCCTTCGCCCAGTTGAGGCCGTAGAGGGTCTTCGACTTGGCGTAAATGGGCGTCTCGCTGGAGTTCTTGTACTTCGCCGGGTCGGTGCTGCCGGGCAGGATGCGCCCGCCCAACGCCACCGGTTCGCCGTTCTCGGTGAAGATGGGGAACATCACCCGAGCGCGGAACGAGTCTTGCTGGCGGCCCGCCTTGTTGGTGAACGCAAGGCCCGTGTCGCGCAGCACGTCGGCGGGCAGCTTCAGGTCGCGGCTGAGCGCATCCCAGTCGTCGGGGGCGTACCCCAGTTTGAACTGGCGGGCAACGTCGCCAGCCAGGCCCCGTTTGCGCAGGTAGTCGCGCGCTGCCCGCGCATCGGGGCCGTTGAGCAGTCGATCGTGGTACCACTCGACCGCCTTGTTCATCGCATCGATGAGGTGCTTGCGGCGCTCGCGGTCGCGGCCCTGGCCACCTGTGGTGTAGCGCAACTGGATGCCAGCTTTGCTGGCCAGCGACTCGACTGCTGTGACGAAGTCGACGTGCTCGATCTCCTGCACGAACTTGAACACATCGCCCGCCGCTCCGCAGCCGAAGCAGCGGTAGCGACCTGTTTCGTCGCGCACGTTGAACGACCCGCTGCGTTCTGCGTGGAAGGGGCACAGCCCGACCCAGTTGCGCCCCACCCGGCGGAGGGCGACGTAGGCCTGGACGACGTCGGACAGCACCAACGACGACCGCAGCCGTTCCAGGTCTTCGTCGACGATCGCCATTCAGGCGACCCTACTCGTGTGGGATCTCGATCGTGTCGGCCTGCTTGCTCACTTTCAGCGAGAAGCCGATGGACGCGATCAGCACGATGGCGATGATGCCCAGGCTCAGCCCCGTGGGGATGTGATACCAGCCGTGGATGAGCATCTTCACGCCGACGAAGGCGAGGATGATGGCCAGCCCCTCTTGCAGGTAGCTGAACTTGGCGTGCATGTCGGCCAACAGGAAGTACAGGGCCCGGAGGCCGAGGATGGCGAACGCGTTGGAGGCGAAGACGATGAATTGCTCGCGGCTCACCGCCAGCACCGCCGGCACCGAGTCGACCGCGAACAGCACGTCGGTGGCCTCCACCAGCAGCAGCACGGCGAACAGCGGCGTGGCGAGCCGCTTGCCGTTGATGCGGGTGAAGAGCTTCTGGCCGTCCATCTGGTCGGTCATCGGCACCACTTTGTGCACCAACTTCAAGAACTTGCTTTTCGACGGGTCGACGTGTTCGTCGTTGCTGAAGATGAGCTTGCCCGCGGTGAACAGCAGGAACGCCCCGAACACGTACAGCACCCAGTCGAACTTCTCGATGAGTGCCACACCGGCGAAGATGAAGATGGCTCGCATCACCAACGCCCCGAAGATGCCCCAGAACAGCACTCGGTGCTGATACTTCGGGGGCACCACGAAGTAGCTCATGATGAGCGCCCACACGAACACGTTGTCGACGCTGAGGCTCTTCTCGATGAGATAGCCCGAGTAGTACTCGCCCGCGGCTGCGCCGCCGAAGCCCCACCACACGACCAGCCCGAACAACAGGCCGACGCTGATCCAGGCCGCCGACTCGATGGCGGCCTCCTTGGTGTGCACCTCATGGCTGTCCTTGTGGACCACCAGCAGGTCGATGAGCAGCAACAGGGCGATGACGGCCAGCAGGCCGACCCACCACATCGCCGACACGTCGAGGTCGACGAACTTGCTTGCTTTCTCGTCGGCGGCGAACCGCGCGGCGATCACTTGGTGTCGCTCTTCGATCCGCCGATGACTGCTTGGGCAGCAGCGAGGCGGGCGATGGGCACGCGGAACGGGCTGCAGCTCACGTAGTTGAGACCGGCCTCGTAGAACAGGTGGATGCTCTCCGGGTCGCCGCCGTGCTCGCCGCACACGCCGAGCTTCAGGTCTTTCTTCACCGAGCGACCCTTCGAGGCGCCCATCTTCACCAGTGCACCGACGCCGTCGACGTCGATGGTCTCGAACGGGTTGCGCTTCAGCAAGCCCTGCTCGAGGTAGGCGGGCATCATGCGGCTCTCCACGTCGTCGCGGCTGAAGCCGAACGTCATCTGGGTGAGGTCGTTGGTGCCGAAGCTGAAGAA
>DMQJ01000494.1:4849-5021 GCA_003455715.1 Acidimicrobiaceae bacterium
GTGCCGAAGCTGAAGAAGTCGGCCTCTTCGGCGATCTCGTCGGCGCACACCGCGGCGCGAGGCGTCTCCACCATGGTGCCGATGGTGATGTGCGGCGGGTTCTTCATGCCCTTGGTGGCCAGGTCGATCTCGGCCTGCACCCAGCTGCGAGCCAGTGCCAGCTCATCGCGGG
>DMQJ01000494.1:5232-5499 GCA_003455715.1 Acidimicrobiaceae bacterium
GACCGTGAGCGGAATCATCACCTCGACGATGGGGTTCTTGCCCTTCTTGCGCA
Organism: Acidimicrobiaceae bacterium; assembly: GCA_003455715.1. Taxonomy (GTDB): domain Bacteria; phylum Actinomycetota; class Acidimicrobiia; order Acidimicrobiales; family Ilumatobacteraceae; genus UBA668. Next base: position 5,286 of record DMQJ01000494.1, read on the forward strand.
ACGCGGCAGCGGCACGCAGCAGCGCCCGCACCTGCATGGCGTAGAGGCCCGGCTTCACCACACCGAGGCGCACGCCGCGGGTACCGATCATCGGGTTGTGTTCGGCCCACTCTTCGGCGGCCTTCAGCTCCTCGGTCTCACGCTTGCTGAGGCCCTTGGTGGCCTTCTTGATGCGCAACTCCTCGACGCTGGGGAGGAACTCGTGCAGCGGCGG
>DMQJ01000494.1:5707-5901 GCA_003455715.1 Acidimicrobiaceae bacterium
CTCGTGCAGCGGCGGGTCGAGCAGACGCACGGTGACGGGCAGGCCGTCCATCGCCTCGAGGATCTCCTCGAAGTCGATCTGCTGCACGCGGCCGAGGTCGGCGAGCGCCTTGGCTTCCTCGGCGTCGGTGTTGGCGAGGATCATCTCGCGCACCACGGGCAGGCGATCGGCGGCCAGGAACATGTGCTCGGTGC
>DMQJ01000494.1:6124-9811 GCA_003455715.1 Acidimicrobiaceae bacterium
AGGAACATGTGCTCGGTGCGGCACAGGCCGATGCCTTCGGCGCCGAGCTCGCGGGCCTTGGCGGCATCCTCGCCGGTGTCGGCGTTGGCGCGCACGGCCAACTTGCCCTTGCGAACCTGGTCGGCCCACTTGAGAATGATGTTGAACTCAGCCGGCGGCTCGGCGGCGGCCAGCTTCAACTCGCCCAGCATCACCTCACCGGTGGTGCCGTCGATGCTCACCGAGTCGCCCTCCTTCACCGTGGTGGAACCAACGGTGAACGACTTGCCCTCGATGCGCACAGCATCGGCGCCCACGACGGCGGGAATGCCCCAGCCGCGGGCCACCACAGCAGCGTGGCTCACGAGACCACCGCGTGCGGTGAGGATGCCTTGGGCCACCTGCATGCCGTGGATGTCTTCGGGGCTGGTCTCGCTGCGCACGAGGATGACCTTGTGGCCCTTGTTGTGGGCAGCCACGGCATCATCGGCGGTGAAGAACACCTTGCCCACGGCGGCGCCCGGCGACGCGGCCAGGCCCTTGGCGATGGCCTTGCCCTTGTTGGCGAACTGCGGGTGCAGCACCTGATCGAGGTGGTCGGCGGCCACGCGCATGATGGCCTCTTCCTTGCTGATCTTCCACTTCGCGCCGGTGCGGCCCTGCGCCTTGGTCATGTCGACGGCCATCTTCAGCGCCGCGGCACCGGTGCGCTTCCCCACGCGGGTCTGCAGCATCCACAGCTTGCCCTGTTCGATGGTGAACTCGGTGTCGCACATGTCGGTGTAGTGACGCTCGAGGCGATCGAAGATCTCCAGCAGTTCCTTGTGGATGACCGGGAAGTGCAGCTTCATGTGGTCGAGGTCTTCGGTGTTGCGGATACCGGCCACCACGTCTTCGCCCTGCGCGTTGACCAGGAAGTCGCCGTACGGCTTGTTGTCGCCGGTGGCCGCGTTGCGGGTGAAGCCCACGCCAGTGCCGCTGTTGTCGTCGCGGTTACCGAACACCATCGTCTGCACGTTCACGGCGGTGCCGAGGTCGTGGCTGATCTTCTCGCGCACCCGATAGGCCACCGCACGCGCACCGTTCCAGCTGCTGAACACGGCCTCGATGGCGCCCCGCAACTGCTCGCGAGGCTTCTGCGGGAAGGGCTTCCGGGTGGCCTTCTTCACGGCGGCCAGGTACTGGGTGCAGAGCTTCTGCAGTTCCTTGGCCGTGAGTTCGGCGTCGCTCTTCACACCGGCCTTGGCCTTGGCGGCCTCGAGCGGGTGTTCGAACACCTCGCCGTCGACGCCCAGCACGATGCGGCCGTACATGCTGATGAACCGCCGGTAGCTGTCGTAGGCGAAACGCTCGTCGCCGGTGACGTTGGCCAGGCCCTTCACGCTCTCGTCGTTGAGACCGAGGTTGAGGACGGTGTCCATCATGCCGGGCATCGAGAACTTGGCGCCCGACCGGACGCTCACGAGTAGCGGGTCGAACGGATCGCCGAGCTTGCGCCCCATCGCCTTCTCAAGCTTGAAGACGTGCGTGGCGATCTCTTCGTCGAGACCCTCCGGCCACCCGCCCTTCATGTACGCCCGGCACGCATCGGTGGAGATGGTGAAGCCGGGAGGTACGGGCAGCTTCAGCACGCTCGTCATTTCGGCGAGGTTGGCGCCCTTGCCACCGAGGAGATCCTTGTACTCCATGGGCGAGCGCTTGTGCTTGTGGTCGAAGGCGTAGACGTATGACACGGCGTTCGAGTCTACGGCGTGGCCAGGCAACAAGCCGCCGAATCGATACCGCTTTCGCGCTCTAGGCTCAACCTCCGTGGCGAGTTCCGCACCTGCATTCCGGCTCTTCGGCTTTCCGGTGCACGTGCGCGTCGGCTTCCTGCTGTTCATGGTCATCGTGGTGGCCCTCAACGGCCCCGAGTTCGGTATCGCGCTGGCCATCTTCATGGCGGTCTTCACCCTGTTGCACGAACTGGGCCACGCCTTCGCAGCGCGGCGCACCGGCGCCGAGGCCGAGATCGCACTCGACTTCATGGCGGGTTACGCGGCCTTCACCCCCACGCGCCCCCTTCGCAAGCTCGAACGCATCGGCATCTCATTCGCCGGCCCGGCGACGCAGATCATCGCCGGCACCCTCGTGTACTTCGCCGTCGGCGGTCGCGGCTGGCGACCCGAGCACGACGCGCTGCAGGTGGGCGCGTGGTGGGCGGGGCCGGTGATCGGCCTGTTCAACCTCATCCCCATCCTGCCGTTCGACGGCGGCAACATCCTGCAGGTGGCCATCGAGGCCATCACCCCGCGCCACGCTCGCCGCATCATGTACGGCGTCACCATCGGCGTCTGCGGCGGCGCCATCGCCTGGATGATGATCGACCCGACCCTGCAGCCGCTCGTCATCTTCGCGGCAATCCCGCTCATCACGGTCGCGCAGATGATCAGCGCCGACCGCGCACAGTCGCAGCGCACCGATGCCCGCGCGCAGTTGGCGCGTGCCGAAGCGATGGCGTGGGCGACTGACACCGTCGACTTCCCCCACGGCACCGTGCCCTCGCCGTGGTATCGGGCATGGCAGCAGTTGCGCAGCGGCAACCCGCACATGGCACGCGACCTGATTCTCGCCGACCTCGCCGACACCAACCCGGTGTCGTGGTGCCCGCCCGATGCTGCCCCACGCGCGGCGCTTGAGCAGTTGGCCGAACTGCTCCCCCGCCCGCTCCCGCCTGGTCGCTCGTTCAGCTCCTACGTGCTCAGCGACGTGTTGTTGCGAGTGGGCGAGGTACACACTGCCGGCACTGTCGCCGCCGAGGCGTACGGCACCTACCGCTCGCCCATGCTCGCCGTGCACGTGGCCCGCGCCGCCGCAGCAATGGACGATCGCTCCACGGCGTTCGCATGGCTGTCGACCGCCGCACGTGATGCTCATCCGTCGGCGTTGCGTGCAGCCATCGACAATGCACCGGAGTTCGCCGCACTGCGGCACGACCCGGCGCTCGCGGCCGCCATCAGCAACTGACTCGGAACCCGCTACTCCACCTGGGCGGCCAGCTTCTTGGGAGCGATGAGGCGGTAGCTGGTGTGAATGAGTTCGCGCACCTCGTCCCAATCCACCGGCGAGGTGAGTTGCACGCGCACCCATCCGCCTCGGGCGAGGTACGGCGCGGGCGACACCCGTGGATCGCCGAGTAGGGCCACACGTTCCTCTGGGTCGGCCTTCACCGTGAGTTCATCACCGTCGCCGGGGAAACAGAAGATCTTCTTGCGCACACGGAAGTTGATGTGCTCGCCCCACGTGAGTTCCTCGGTGGCCTCGGGAAGAGCGAGCGCAATGGCTCGCATCGTGTCGAGCATCGAGGCTCGTTGTTTCGCCGTGAACGCCATGGCGTTCAGTCTTGCAGGGCGCTGCGCTTCACGTAGACGAGCTCGGGGTCGCCGTCGGCGCCCACCACCCGCTGCAGCAGACGAGGCGCCTGCGCGCCGCGACTGTCCATCCTCTCCACCAACTCCTGGCCGGGGTAGCAACCCTTGGTGAAGCTCACCGCTGCATGCACCACCCCGGTCTCGGCAGGGATGGTGACACCAGGTTCGATCTCGCTGCCCATGGCCGGCCAGACCGCATCAATGCGCGCCAGGCGCAGGGCGGCGGCACTGCCGGCCGGCACACCTGCCGGCGGCTCGGGCGGCCCGCCGGGCCGGGCGGAACCACCCCCCCCGGCCC
>DMQJ01000504.1 GCA_003455715.1 Acidimicrobiaceae bacterium
GCAGGAGGGCCGCCAGGTCGCCAGACGGCACGTCTTCGCCCGTGTGGGCCACGGTGCCTTCCTCGAACGCGGCGACGACCTCGCGCACCTGGTCGAACGGCACGACCTCCTTGAACACGGTGAGCACCGCAGCCTTCACCAGGTTCTCGAGGATGACGCCGTCGCGCCCTTCCTCCAGCGACTCGACCTCCACCTTGCCGCTGGTGCTCGCCGCCAGCGCGGCCAGGTCGCTCACCCGGGGCACCACCACTGTCTCGCCAGCGCGCAGGCCACGGCGCAAGGCGTTGGCGCCGAGCACCTCGAGGTTGCTCACCGACAGGCGCACGCTCACACCGCTGCGCTGGTTGACCTGGTTGCTGCCACGGGCCAACTGGCTGAAGGCCGCCACCACTTGCTCCATGTAGTGCGGGGTGCGCACTTGGATGTCGCCGACCGACGGCGGGCGGGCCTCTTGCCGCATGATGGCCACTTCGATCTCGGCGTCGAGCGGGTAGTGGGTGCGGATCTGGCTGCCGAAACGGTCTTTCAGCGGGGTGATGATGCGGCCACGGTTGGTGTAGTCCTCCGGGTTGGCACTGGCCACCAGCAGCACGTCGAGCGGGAGGCGAACCGTGTAACCGCGGATCTGCACGTCGCGCTCTTCGAGCACATTGAGCAAGCCCACCTGGATGCGCTCGGACAGGTCGGGGATCTCGTTGATGGCGAAGATGCCACGGTTGGTGCGCGGCACGAGGCCGTAGTGCAGCGTCAGTTCGTCACTGAGGTAGCGGCCCTCGGCCACCTTGATGGGGTCGACTTCACCGATGAGGTCGGCGATCGACGTGTCGGGCGTGGCCAACTTCTCGCCGAAGCGGTGGTCGCGGTGCACCCAGTCGATGGGGGTGTTGTCGCCCATCTCGGCCACCAGGTCGCGGGCATACCGGCTGACGGGGTGGTACGGGTCGTCGTGGATCTCGCTGCCAGCGATCTGCGGCATCCACTCGTCGAGCAGGCCGGTGAGGCTGCGGATCATGCGGGTCTTGGCCTGGCCTCGCTCGCCGAGGAAGATGACGTCGTGCCCTGCCAGCAGTGCGTTCTCGAGTTGCGGCATCACCGTGGATTCGTAGCCGAGCACACCCTCGAACAGCGGCTGACCGGCCTGGATGCGGCCCACGGCGTTGCGGCGGATCTCCTCCTTCACCGGCACCGACTGCCAGCCCGAAGCCTTGAGCGCGCCGAGGGTGGCAGGGAGATGCGAGGGGTGTTCAGCCATGGCGGCGACCATACTGCGCGTCTCGCAGCGGTGTGGCAGCGTGCTCGTCGACTGGCACAGACACTCGAAGTCCGCCGAATAGTCAACGATGAACTATTGTGCTGTTCATGAACTCACTTGGTCGCCGTCACCTCATCTCCCTTGTCGTTGCCGGGCTCGCACTGGTCGCCTGCTCGTCGGACGATCCTCCCGCCAGCGACACGAGCACGCGGTCCGCGGAGAGCGCCCTCACCGTCTTCGCGGCGGCGTCGCTCACCGATGCCTTCACCGAGATCGGCAACGCCTTCATGGCCCAGTACCCGGACACCACCATCACGTTCAACTTTGCAGCGTCATCCGAGTTGGTCACCCAGATCAACGAGGGCGCACCCGCCGACGTGTTCGCGTCGGCCGATCTGAGCAACATGAGCAAGCTCACCGACGCCGACAACAACGGCTCCGAGCCAGTGGAGTTCGCAACCAACCAGGGTGAGATCATCGTCGCTCCCGGCAACCCCCTGGGCATCGCCTCGGTCGCCGACCTCGCCAACGACGACCTCATCGTTGTCGTCTGCGCGCCCGAGGTGCCATGCGGCAAGTACGCTGCGGCGATCTTCGAGAACGCAGGTGTCACGGTGACTGCAAAGTCGCTGGAGGAGAACGTGAAGGCCGTGGTCGCCAAGGTGACGCTCGGCGAAGCCGACGCCGGCATCGTCTATTCCACCGACGTGCGCGCCGCGGCCGATGCAGCCACTGGGGTCGCAATCCCGGCCGACATCAACGTCGTTGCCCAGTACCCGATCGTGGTCACCAAGGACGCCCCGAACCCCAAGGGCGCTCAGGCATTCATCGACTTCGTCACCGGCCCGCAGGGTCAGCAGATTCTCGCGTCGTACGGGTTCACCACACCATGACCAAGGCGCGGCACGAGGGCGTCGTCGCCAGGAATCGACTTCCGCTTCCGGTGCCGGCGCTCGCGTTGGCCATGGTCGCCGTCGCCTTCTTCGCGCTCCCTCTGGCCGGCTTGCTGTGGCGCGCTCCGTGGAGCAAGGCGTGGGGGTACCTCACAGCCGACGACTCGCTCACCGCGCTGCGCCTGTCGCTGGTGTGCTCGCTGTGGGCCACCGCTCTGTCGGTGGTGTTCGGTGTGCCACTTGCGTGGCTGCTCGCTCGGGTGGAGTTCCGTGGGCGGCGCGTCGTGCGTGCCCTGTGCACCTTGTCGATGGTGCTGCCGCCGGTGGTGGGCGGCGTGGCCCTGTTCTTCGCACTCGGGCGTCGCGGCATCGTGGGCCAGTACCTGTACCGCTGGTTCGACTTCACCCTGCCGTTCACCACCACGGGAGTGGTCATTGCCCAGACCTTCGTGGCGATGCCCTTCCTCGTCATCACGGTGGAGGCCGCCTTCCGCCAGGTCGACACCCGGGTGGAGGATGCGTCACGCACGCTCGGCGCCTCGCGCTGGTACACGTTCCGGCGGGTCACCCTTCCCACCATCCGCCCTGCGCTCGCGGCGGGTGCGGTGCTGGCCTGGGCGCGGGCACTCGGCGAGTTCGGCGCCACCATCACGTTCGCCGGCAACTTCCCCGGCACCACGCAAACCCTGCCGCTCTCGGTCTACCTGTCGTTGCAGAGCAACCCGGAGGCGGCGCTGGTGCTCGCACTCGTGCTCATCGCCGTGTCGTTCATCGTCCTGGTGGGGCTGCGCGAGCGGTGGTTCGCGCGACCGGGAGTGCAGCCGTGAGTCTCCATGTCGACATCTCATTGCGCCTCGGCACGCTCGACATCGAGGCCACGCTCGACGTGCAGCCCGGTGAGGTGGTGGCGCTGCTCGGCCCCAACGGTGCCGGGAAGAGCACCACGGTGCGCATGCTCACCACCCTCCTCCGCCCCACGGCTGGGCGCGCCACGGTTGCCGGCTTCGACGTCGCCACGCAGGCCAACGACGTTCGCCGCAGTATTGGCGTAGCGCTGCAAGACGCAGCCATCGACCCGCTGATGACCGGCCGCGAACTGCTCGATCTGCAGGCCGTGCTCTACGGCATCGCCCCCTCGGCCGTCCGCACCCGCGGCGACGAACTGCTCGAGCGCGTCGGCCTCACCGCCGCCGCCGACCGCCGCGTGGGCACCTACTCAGGCGGCATGCGCCGCCGACTCGACCTTGCGCTCAGCCTCATCCATCAGCCCACCGTGCTCTTTCTCGACGAGCCCACCACCGGCCTCGACCCGATGAGCCGCATCACCCTGTGGGAGGAAGTGCGCCGCCTCAACCGCGAAGGCACCACCGTGCTGCTCACCACCCAGTACCTCGAGGAGGCCGATCAACTCGCCGATCGCGTGGCCATCATCGACCACGGTCGCATTGTGCGGGAGGGCACGCCCACCGCGCTGAAGGCCGAGGTGGGTGCACCCACGCTGCAGGTGAGCGTCGCCGCCGACCATGTGGAGACCGCACGCGACGTGTTGGCCCGCTTCGGTGAACTACGCCCCACTCCGGAGGGCACGCTGGGCGTGGGCCTGTCGGGTGGGGCCACTGTGGTCACCGACGTGGTGCGAGCGCTCGACGATGCCGGCGCCCCGGTGCACCACCTCGAACTCAACGAGCCGAGCCTCGACGACGTGTTCGCCGAGGCAACGGGGTATCGCCTCGAGGGGGCAGGAAGTTGAGCGTCGCCGTCGCAGTCGAGCCCCTCGCCTCACCGTCGCCACGCGGTTCGGTGTGGTGGGCGCAGACCTGGGCCATGTCGAAGCGGTCGATCCTCGCCATCGTGCGCCAGCCAGCGCTGGTGCTCCCCTCGCTGATCTTCCCTCTGTTCTTCGCTGCCCTCGGCACCTCGTCATTCGGGCGGGCCACCGCACTGCCGGGCTTCCCCCAGGTCGACAGCTTCCTCGACTTCTCGCTGGCGGGCAGCGTGGTGCAGGGGGTGCTCTTTGGCAGCGTCACCGGCGGCACGGCGTTGGCCACCGACATCGAGTTGGGGTTCTTCGACCGTTTGCTGGCCACACCCACCTCACGCGTCAGCATCCTCCTCGGTCGGCTCGCCGGTGCCGCTGCGTTCGGTGCGGCGCAAGCGCTCTTCTTCACCGTCGTGCTGCTGCCGTTCGGTGTGTCCATCAAGGCGGGCGTGGCAGGTGTGGCGGTCATCGTGGTGTCAGGTGCTCTCACCGCGATGGCCATCGGTGGCTTCACCGCCGCCATGGCGCTGCGCACCGGGTCGAGCGAAGCCGTGCAGGGCAGCTTCCCGCTGCTGTTCATCGCCTTGTTCTTCTCCAGTGCGTTCTTTCCCCGCCAGAACATGGACGGCGCGTACAAGGCCGTTGCCGATGCCAACCCCATCAGCTATCTGGTGGAAGGCATCCGCGGTCTCACCATCGAGGGGTTCACCGCCGCCAACGTCGCCAAGGCCCTGCTGGTACCGGTGGGCATCGGGGTTGCCTCGGTCGCACTCGCCCTACGCGCACTCCGCAGCAGGTTGGCCGCACGATGAGCACACCAGGCACCCACGTCCTTTCGCACGCCGATCAAGCCCCTGGCGGCACCGTGTTGCGCAGCTCGCGTGGCATTGCCCTGCGTGGCTTGCGCGCCATCGTGCGCCTGCCGTCAGCATTCTTTCCCGCGATGATGATGCCGATCTTCCAGGCCATCGCCTTCAGCGGCACGTTCTTCGCCATCACGAAGATCCCCGGCTTCCCCACCGACCGCAGTATCAACTGGTTCCTCCCCCTCGCCGCGGTGATGGGTTCCGGCTTCAGTGGGGTCGGCGTCGGGTTCACCACCATCCGCGATCTTGAGAGCGGCTTCTTCGATCGCCTGCGCATGGCTCCCGTGCCTCGCACCGCGCTGGTCATCGGCCCGCTGCTCGCGGTGTGGGTGCGCACCCTGCTGGTGCTCGCCGCGGTCACGGTGGTCGGTGTGTTGTTCGGCGCTCGGCTCACGGGCGGGCCGATGGCGCTGCTCACGTTGGCGGCGGCCGGGCTCGGCACGGCCACCATCGGTGCGGGATGGAGCCTCGGATTGGCCTACCGGTTCCGCGACATGCGCGCCGCCGCCTTGATGCAACTGGGCTTGTTCAACGCCATCTTCCTCACCAACGCGCAAGCGCCGCTGAACGTGATGACAGGGTGGTTGCACGCAGTGGCCAAGGTGAATCCGTTCACCAACATCCTCCGTCTCGGTCGCCAAGGCTTCCTCGGGGATGTCACCTGGGACGGCAGCTGGGGTGGCCTCGTTGCGATCGCGGTGCTCACTGCATTGGCCTGGCTGTTCGCCCAGACCGGGCTCCGCCGCCTCGACGCCTAACCATTCGACAGCGATCATCCATCGACACGAGCGATTCGCTTGTGTTAGGGTGGGTTCATGATCGATCGACAGCGTCTCTCGTCATTGCATGCAGCGGAAGAACAGCGGTTCATCGACACCCACCCCCGCTCTCGCGAACTCGCCGCTGAGGCCAAGGGCAGCCTGCTCGGCGGCGTGCCCATGGCCTGGATGACCCGCTGGCCCGGTTCGTTCCCCCTCTTCTTCGAGCGCGCTGGCGGTGCGCGGTTCACCGACGTTGATGGCCACGAGTACGTCGACTTCTGTCTCGGCGACACCGGGGCGATGACCGGCCACGCCCTCCCACAGGTGGCCGATGCCCTCTACCACCAAGCCCGGCGAGGCATCACCACCATGTTGCCGAGCACCGACGCCGCATGGGTGGGCAGCGAACTGGCCCGGCGCTTCGGGCTCCCCATCTGGCAGATGGCCATGACAGCCACCGACGCCAACCGCTTCGTGCTGCGCTTCGCCCGCTTCCTCACCGGGCGACAGAAGGTGCTGGTGTTCGATTGGTGCTACCACGGCAGTGTCGATGAGACGCTCGCAGTGCTCGGCCCCGACGGCAGGCCCCAGCCGCGGGGCGGCAACATCGGCCCACAGGTGCACCCTGAACTGACCACCGTGGTGGTGCCGTTCAACGACATCCCGGCGCTCGAGGCAGCGCTGGCGACGGGCGAGATTGCCTGCGTGCTCGCCGAGCCCGCGCTCACCAACATCGGCATCGTGCTCCCCGAGCCCGGCTTCCACGACGCGCTCCGGCGGCTCACCCGCCGCTACGGCACCCTGCTGGCCATCGACGAGACGCACACCATCTGCACCGGACCCGGTGGCGCCACCGCAGCGTGGGGCCTCGAGCCCGACTTCTTCGTCATCGGCAAGACCATCGGTGGCGGCATGCCAGCGGCGGCCTACGGCTGCACCACCGAGATCGCAACCCAGCTCAATCGACTGTTGGCCGACAAGAGCATCGACACCAGCGGCGTGGGCGGCACACTCACCGGCAACGCGCTGGCGCTCGCCGCCGTGCGAGCCACCCTGTCGACAACACTCCGCGACGATGACTTCGAAGTGATGATTCCAATGGCCACGGCCTGGGCTGATGGCGTGCAACGCGTCATCGACAAGTACGACCTGCCGTGGAACGTGCAGCAGCTCGGCTGCCGCGCCGAGTACTGGTTCTGCCCACCGCCTCGCGATGGCGCGGCCGCAGCAGCCGCCATCGACCACGAACTCGACGCGTTCATGCACCTGTGGGCGGTGAATCGGGGCATCTTGCTGACGCCGTTCCACAACATGGCGCTTGTCTCGCCGCATCACTCGATGGCCGACGTCGACCTGCACACCGACGTGTTCGCCGATGCCGTGGCAGCATTGGTGGAATGACCGCGTCGGCACCCCACCCGCAGCCGCTCGCTGGCCAGGTTGCGCTCGTCACTGGCGCGGGGAGCCCCACCGGGATCGGCTTCGCAACCGCTCGTCTGCTGGCGCAACTGGGCGCCCACGTCGTGCTCTCGTCCACCACCAACCGGGTGCACGAACGTGTCGACGCGCTGCGCGGTGAGGGCCTCCTCGCCACGGGCGTGGAAGCCGATCTGATGGAGGCCGGGGCCGCCAATCGGGTGGTTGCCACGGCGATGGAGTCGAGCGGCCACCTCGACGTGTGCGTGAACAATGCGGGCATGATCGCCGTCGGCGGCGAAATGGCCGACGCTGCGCTCACCGCCACCAGCGACGGCGTCTGGCGCGATGGCATCGACCGCAACCTCACCACCTGTTTCGCCGTCACCCGGGCTGCCGCAGCGGCCATGCAACGCCACACGTATGGCCGCATCGTCAACGTTGCCAGCACGTCCGGCCCCGTCCAGGCATTCGTCGGCGATGTTGCCTACCACGCCGCGAAGGCGGGCATGCTCGGCTTCACCCGGGCCACCGCGCTGGAGTTGGGCGCGTTTGGTATCACGGTGAATGCCGTCGCCCCGGGCTGGATCGCCACCGGCTCACAGACCGACGCCGAACGCGAGGCCGGCGAACTCACCCCGTTGCGACGGTCCGGTACCCCCGAGGAGGTTGCGGCCGCCATCGCCTTCCTCGCCTCGCCAGCAGCGAGCTACATCACCGGCCAACTGCTCGTGGTCGACGGCGGCAACGCGCTCCCCGAGAACCGGGCGTGGACGCCATGAGTTCCGAGTCGTCACCGAAGGTTGCCCTGGTCACGGGCGCTGCTGGCGGCATCGGTGGTGCAACCGCTCGCCGTTTCGTGGCCGGCGGCTGGTCGGTCGCCGCGCTCGACCTCCGTCCCGCGGGCGTGGAGGGCGCAGTCGACATCACCGCCGACCTCGCCCGCGTCGACGACTGTCGCCGCGCTGTGGCCGAGACGCT
>DMQJ01000263.1 GCA_003455715.1 Acidimicrobiaceae bacterium
CCGTGGCCCAACGGCACGACGGGGTCGAGGTCGCCGTGCACCACCCGCATCGGCACCACGATGTCGCTGGGGTCGAAGCTCCATGGTTCGGCCTGCACGGTGACGTCGTGAGCAAAGCCAACCACCCCCTGGCGGAACGCTTCGGTGACGGTGGCGTACAGAGCGCCCGCCCACACGGGGTCGGCCAGGAGCGCCTGGTCGGCGTCGACCGGCGGCCGGTCGGAGGTGGAAGCGAGGAAGCCCGCCCCATCGGCGCCCCACTTGGCAGTGCACCACGCGACCGCGGCGTCGGCGTCGCCGAGGCGCATGATCTCCACTTCGTGCGCGTCGTAGCCATCCCATGCCCCGGGCCAGTGCATGTCGGTGACCCCGGCCACCACGCCGGCCGCGTCGACCCGTTCGGGCATCAGCGCCGCGCACACCACTGCGTACGGCCCTCCCGACGACAGGCCGATGACGCTGAAGGTGTCGACGTCGAGGTGATCGGCGAGTGCTGCCACATCGGCGGGCCAGTCGGTGAGGTGGCGGCCGGGTTGGGGGGTCGAATCGCCGTAACCCGGGCGGTCGGGGCACACCACGCGCACGCCACGCTGACGGAGTTCGTCGTCGAGCGGCACGAGGTCGAGGCGGCTGGTGGGCGCGCCGTGGAAGTAGAACACCACCGGGCCGTCGGCGGCGCCGAGGTCGGTGTAGGCGAGAATGCGGCCGTCGGCGAGGGTGCAGCGTGCGTCGAGCATGTGCGCACCGTACCCGGTGACCTTCGGCCCTCTTGCCGCCAGCCGCCGCCGGGCACACTTGAGGTGGACAGAACTTCCGATGAAGGGAGGGCCGATGTCAGGGAACGACCTCAGCAAGGTGATCGTGGTAGGCGTCGACGGTTCCGACGACAGCAACCGCGCGTTGCAATGGGCGCTCGACGAAGCAAAGGTGCGCGGCATGAGCGTGCTACTCGTGCACGGCATCGACATCGGCTTGTCGGCAGGCGACCCCTACGGGGGTGGCTATGTGGTGCCGCAACTGCAAGACGCCGGAAAGGCGGCCCTCGAAGCCGGTGCGGCCAAGGCCGCCGAAGCGGGTGTGGCGTGCGAGACCCGGCTCGAGATGGGTTCGCCCGCGTACCAGTTGGTCGACGCCGCTCGCGGCGCGGCCATGCTGGTGGTGGGCAGCAGAGGGCACGGCGGGTTCGTCGGTCTGCTGCTGGGCTCGGTGTCGGCAGCCTGCGTGCACCACGCCCACTGCCCGGTGGTGATCGTTCCACCGCCGGAGCGTCAGGCTCGGTAACGGTTCATCGGGCCGGCGTGGCTACGTTCGGCCCATGACCGAAGCCTGGATCATCGACGCCGTCCGCTCGCCCCGTGGTAAGGGCAAGGAGAGCGGCGCCCTGCACAACGTCCACCCCCAGCGCATCCTCGCCCAGGTGCTCAATGCCCTGCAGGCGCGCAACGGGTTCGACACCGCCGACGTCGACGACGTCATCATGGGGTGCGGCGCCGGCAGCGGCGACCACAGCATGGACATCGCCCGCATGGCCGCGCTCGACGCCGGCTGGAGCATCCAGGCCCCCGGTGTCACCCTCAACCGTTTCTGCGGTTCCGGCCAGCAGGCCGTCAACTTCGGCGCGGCCGGCATCCTCGCCGGGTTCCAAGACCTCGTGGTGGCTGGCGGCGTGGAGAGCATGAGCCGCCCGTCGCCGATGCACGTCGACGGCTTCACCGCCAACAACAACCACCTGCGCGACCAGTACGACATGGTGCCCCAGGGCATCAGCGCCGACCTCATCGCCACCGTCGAAGGTTTCAACCGCGAAGAGCTCGACCAGTTGGCCGTCGACTCGCAGGCCCGCGCCGCTCGTGCGCAGGCCGAGGGTCGCTTCGATCGGGCGCTCGTGCCCATCCACCACGACGACGGCACCCTGGCCCTGGCCATCGACGAACACCCGCGAGCCGGAACCACGCTCGAAGATCTCGCCAAGTTGAAGCCGAGCTTCATCGGCATGGGTGGCCATGTGGTTGCCGGCCGCGAACTCACCATCGACGAGACGGCGCGCAAGGCCTACCCGCACATCGGCGAGATCAACCATGTGCACCACGGCGGCAACTCGTCGGGTGTCGTCGACGGTGCCTCGGCGGTGTTGATGGCGTCACCCGATTGGGCGAAGGCGCATGGCATGAAGCCGCGCGCGAAGGTCACCATGGCGGCAGTGGCGGGCGACGAGCCGGTCATCATGCTCACCGCTCCCGGGCCGGCCACCGACCTGGTGCTGCGCAAGGCCGGCATGACCCTGGCCGACATCGACCTGTTCGAAGTGAACGAGGCGTTCGCCGCGGTGCTGCTGAAGTGGCTGCGCCACACCGGCGCCGACTGGGACAAGGTCAACGTGAACGGTGGGGCCATGGCCCTCGGTCACCCCATCGGCGCGACCGGCGGCATGCTCATCGGCACGTTGGTCGACGAGTTGGAGCGGCAAGACAAGCAGGTCGGCCTGGTCACCATGTGCACCGGTGGCGGCATGGCCACTGCCACCATCATCGAACGCATCTGACCCTTCGGCGGGCGTCGCGCTTCAGTGCCGCGCCTTGAAGCGGCGTTGGTCCCAGCGGATCGCATCGATGGCTTCGCCGAGGCTGGCCATCCAGTGCTGCATCGCGTCGTCTTCAATCACTTGCACCGCGTCGGCCAGCGTCACGTGGTGCTCCAGTAGCGCCTTCTTCGCGCTCGGCGACTCCAGCACGTCGCACAGCGAGGCGATGTCGTCGACGGTACGGATGCACGGGCACGTGGGGCTGCCGTCGACATCCACCCCCGGCAGCAACATCCGGTGGAAGTGCTCCAGCGCGTCTTCGTCGAGGAAGGCGCACAGGTGGTCGTCCCAGTCGAGCCAGTTGCGCACCAACGTGCGGGCCAAGGCGACGTGGAAGATGGGCAGCATCGTTGCCGCCTGGGTGGCGGGGAGCGGGTGCGCCTGCAGGAACTGCTCGAGGGCTCGATAGGCGTGGTACCGGCGCATCGCCGCCCGCGACCCACCCGTGGCAATCGCCACCTCGTATGTCGATCGGTGGCCGAGGCCCTCGCTCAGGCGAGCGATCAGCCGGTCTCGCTGCCCGCTGAGCCACGGGTCGTCGCCGGGCTGGGGGGCAAGGAGGGAGAGCACGAACGCTGGGTCGGCGTCGTCGCGCACGATGCGAACCGGGCAGGCGTGCAGCAACGCAGCCACGTCGTCGGGCAGTTCCACGCCCATCTCGGGTACTTCGTCGGCCAGCTTGCGCAGCGCGGCCACCTGCCAGTGGCCGTCGATCACCACGAACCGTTCGTCGCCGTCGGCGAGTGGGCGCACCAACACCTTGCCGTCCACCGCCTCTGGGTTCCGAATGATCGTGGCCGACAGGGTGCCGAGGTCGGCGGCGAGTAGGCGCTGGTAGGCGCGCATGGGCACGAAATGACGGAGGAACTCGGGGTCGACGTCGGTGTCGGGGTGCTCGGCCGCTGCGAGTTCATCGCCAGGGTCGAGGAGCAGGACGCGCACGGGCAACTTGTCGTCGACGATCAGCGGGGCGCGCGTGGGCTCGCTCGACGAGCGCGCCGACCGGCCGCGCCGCTCCCCGTGAGACGACGAATGAAACATGCAGTCGGGTATCGGCCCAACTTGCCCGTTTCTTGAGGTTCGCCCCGCCGCCAACACAGACGGTGTTGGCGGCGGCCGCTTACTCCATCATTCCGTTCACGCGCTGGATGGCCTCGATGAACTCGTCGACCATGTCGAGCACCACTCGGCTGGCGGGCTTCACCTCGTTCATCGACCCGACGATCTGGCCCACCAAGTAGTTGGCCAGCCTCCCCCCCCCCGCGTTGGGG
>DMQJ01000081.1:0-497 GCA_003455715.1 Acidimicrobiaceae bacterium
GCTGCCGAAGTGCGGCTCGATCGTCGGCACCGCCGCTTCGAGCGCCGGATGCGCCGCGGCCAACCCACGAGCCGTCGCTACCAGCGGTCCCCCGCGCCCAGCGTCGTTCGGCATGTGGGCATCGCCAGGAGCGTTGATGCCGCCCCGAGCCTGGGCAGCCTCGGCGAGGCCGAGCAGTTGACGAACGAGGTACTCCTCGCTGCCGCCCACCCCGCCGGGGACGCACCACAGCATGTTGACCAGCACGTTGGGTGGTGCGACATCGGTGGCAGCCGAACCGTCGGTCATCCGGCGAGCTCCCGATATGCGCTGGCGGTCAGCGATGCCGATGATGCCCAGCTGCGCCGCTGGGCGCGGGCCAGCCCCTTCGCACTGAGCTCGCGGCGCCGACGTATGGCCTCGTCGATGCCGCGGGCGATGTCGGCAGGGTCTCGCGGGTCGACCAGCACCGCTGCGTTGCCCGCAGTCTCTTCTGTGGCAGTGCCCCGGCTGGTGAC
>DMQJ01000081.1:748-4549 GCA_003455715.1 Acidimicrobiaceae bacterium
TATCCCTCACGCTCGCTCGGGTAGCAGAACACGCTGGCGCCGGCGTAGAGCCCCGCTAGGTCGTCGCCCGGCACGAAGCCGATGAACTGCACTCCGGGTGTGTGCGCGTCGACCCCGCTGTCGCCCCAACCATCGGCGCCGGCAACCACCAGCGGCAACGGGTCGGGAAGTTGCGCCATCGCGGCCACCAGCCCACGCAGGTTCTTGCGTGGCTCCACCGTGCCGACGAACAGCAGGTACTCGTCGGGGAGCGAGTGCGCTGCACGCACTCGCGCCACCTCGGCATCGTCGGCTCGGGCCGTTTCGACACCGAGCGGCACCAGTCGCAGCCGATCGGCATCGATGCCCGCTCGAACGCAGTCGTCCATGGTGGCCTGGCTGCAGCACAGCACCAGATCGGCCTTGGCGCGGATGTGCCGCAGGCTGCGGGTGAACACGCGCACACCGTGGCGGGTGAAGTGCTTCGGTTCGTGCAGCCATGCCAGATCATGCAACGTGACGATCAGCTTGCCGTTGGTGGGGCACGGGATGAGCGTGGTGGCGTGAGCGATATCGACCGGGCCGGTCGCTCGTTCCACCTTCGGCCAACCGGCCCGCAGCCACGTCTCGTAGAGCCACGGGGCGGCAATGGGCAGGTGGGCGACCGGGATCGGAGGCACCCACGGATCGGGCGGAAGGTGACGGTGTCGACCCGCCACACCGATGAGACGAACATCGTTGTGTGGCCCGAGCGCCTCGGCGATGCGCAGCGCGGCCACACCGGTGCCTCCCGGCACCCGATGCCAACACTGCTCGAGGGTGTACGCCACACGCACGGCCCCCATCATGGCCCGACGCGCCGTAACATCCTTGACATGACCAGTTTCTGGCAGGGCCGTCGAGTCGTCGTCACCGGAGGCGCAGGCTTCCTCGGGCGAGTGGTGGTATCGCGGCTGCAGGCCGCCGGCGCCGAGGTGGCGGTGCCACGCAGCCGCGACTACGACCTCACGGTGCCGGGCCAGGCCGAACGCCTCCTTGCCGACACCCAGCCGTCGCACATCGTGCACCTCGCTGCCCGAGTGGGTGGTATCGGCTACAACCAGGCCGAGCCTGCCCCGCTCTACCTGTCGAACCTGCTCATGGGCACCTACGTCATCGAGGCTGCCCGCACGGCTCCGTCGGTGGAGAAGACCGTGCTCCTGGGCACGGTGTGCTCGTACCCCAAGTTCACCCCGGTGCCATTCCGCGAGGAAAGCCTGTGGGACGGATACCCGGAGGAAACCAACGCGCCCTACGGCATTGCCAAGAAGGCCCACCTCATCCACGCTCAGGTCAACGCGGCCCAGTACGGGCAGCGATTCGCGTACCTCATTCCCACCAACCTGTACGGCCCCGGCGACAAGTTCCATCCGGCCGTCAGCCATGTCATCCCGGCCCGCATCAAGCGTTGCGTCGAGGCCAAGGAGCAGGGCGAACAGAAGATGGACGTGTGGGGCACCGGGCGTGCCTCGCGCGAGTACCTCTACGTCGACGATGCCGCGGCCGCCATCGTGCTGGCTGCGGAGCACTATGACGGCACCGAGCCGGTGAACCTGGGCACCAACCGCGAGGTCACCATCCGCGAAACCGTGGAACTGATTGCGCAGATGGTGGGCTACGACGGCGAACTGGTGTGGGACCCCACCAAGCCCGATGGCCAGCCTCGCCGCCGGGTCGACCCGGGCCGCGCCGAGGAGTTGTTCGGCTGGCGCGCACAGATGCCATTCGAAGACGGCCTGCGCAACACCATCGACTGGTACCTCGCCAACCGAGCCGAAGCCGAACGCGAGCCCTAACCCGTTTTACGTAAAAGGTGACAGGCCCTGACCTGGGCCGACGAGTCCGGGTTTTTGACACAAACCCGGTGGAATGGCGTCGCTCCGGCATGTGCCGTCGAGTGCGCTACGGTTTTCACATGCGCACGCAGTTGCCGCCCACCGCCCTTGCCCGAGATGAGCGGTTTCACCGCATCACCACCGCCGAACGATTCGCCGACGAACGGATGAACGGCGCCGGCGAAGACCGTCGCATCGACCCGCGGTCGGGCGATGTCGCCGACCGGGCCCGCCGCCAGATGCACGGCATCTTCGTGGGCGAGATCCAGGCGCTCGAGGGTGCCGGGCGCACGGCCTACGACTACACCACTGCCGACACGCCCTTTGCGTTGAAGCTCGATATGGCGCGCCAGGCCTGGGACGAAGCCCGCCATGTGGAGATCAGCCTCAAGCTCGGCGACCACATGGGCATCGACGTGGGCGAGTACAGCGAGGCAGTCACCCTGTTCGAAGCCGCCTGCCATCCCGACCCCGTGTTCCGCCTGTGCGGCGTCAACCGGGCCCTTGAGGGACTCGCCATCGACGTGTTCACCACGATGCGCGACTTTGCGATCGAAATGGACGACCCTGTGCTCGGGTTCTGCGAAGACTGGATGCTGGCCGACGAGGTCACCCACGTGAAGATGGGCAGCAACTGGCTGCGCGAACTCACCAAGGACGACAAGGATCGCCAGAACCGCGCCCTCGAGTTCCAACGCACGGTGGATGGCCTGTTCAACTTCCGCGGCCTGCGTGGCGAAGACCGCGAGAGCGCCATCGTGCTCGCCCGCAAGTTCCGCGAGATGGCTGGATTCAAGTTCGTCACCGTCGACGAGATCGCCGCCATGGCCGCCGAGCAGCGCGCCGCACTGGCTGCCAGCGCGTACTGAGAAAGTCGGGCCTCAGCCGCCCGCCGACTGCGCCACACTTGGCCGATGGCACACCCGCTTTGGCCGCTGTTCGACCTCCGGGTCGCCACCCCGCGCCTTGAGCTGCGATACATCGACGACGAGTTGGGCGCTGAACTCGCCCAGCTTGCGCTGCGGGGCATTCACGACCCCGGGTTCATGCCGTTCGCCGTCGAGTGGACCGACTTCGAGTCGCCGCAGCAGGAGTGGCAGACGCAGCAGTTCTACTGGCGCTGCAGAGCCGACCTCACCGCAGCGGCCTGGAACATCAACTTCGCCGTCCTCGTCGACCGCGAGGTGGTGGGCACCACCAGCCTGATGGCGGGCAACTTCCCCACACTCCGCCAGTTCGAGACCGGGTCGTGGCTCGGTCGCGCCCATCACGGCAAGGGTCTCGGCAAGGAGATGCGGCAGGCCACCCTGCACCTCGGATTCGTCGGCCTCGAAGCCGAGTGGGCAACGACGGGTGCCTTCGACGACAACGCACCATCGCTCGGCGTCACCCGATCGCTCGGCTACACGTTGCAGGGCCAGCAGCGCACGGTGCGCCGCGGCACGCCAGCCACCACCCTGAAGTTCGAGATGAGTCGCGAGCACTTCGACACGACGTTGCGCCGCGACGACATCGAGTTGCACGGCGTGGCGGAGTGCCTGCCCCTGCTCGGCCTCGCCTGACCCGACCCTGGCCGCCCCCACAACCAAAGTCGGCGCTGGCGCCGCGCCAGCGGCGGCGCGAGCGCCGACATTCGAGGGGGTTAGTAGTAGGGCAGGTACTCGTTGAGCTCCCAGGCGGTGATCTCCTCCACCGACCACTCGTTGCCGGTGGCCTCCCACCGGGCCAACTCGTCCTTGCGCAACGTGAGATACGCCCGGGTGAGGTCGGCGCCCATCGCCTCGCACAGCACGGCATCGGCCTCGTAGGCGGCCACGGCGTCGGCGAGCGTGTGCGGGGTGTGGCGATCGGTGTTGGGCTCGGCGTCGCCGTCGCCCGCCTGCGGCTCGCCACAATCGAGCCCGTCGACCACGCCGAGCAGCGCCGCGTTGAGCATCACCGCAGCCGC
>DMQJ01000387.1 GCA_003455715.1 Acidimicrobiaceae bacterium
GCAGGCGTCGCTCACGGTCGCAACCGCAGCCGAGGCCGATGGCCTGCGAGCGTTCGCTGTTGCTGCAGCCCGCGATGCGGTCCGTCTCGCGGGAAGGGGTGCGGCAGCGGCCGTGGCTCAGGAGACGCTGTCGTCGCTGCTGACGCGATCAACTGGACTGGCTGATCCGTCGCCGACCGCTGCGTCGATGCTCGGCCTGTCGCCCCGGGAGCTCGAAGTGGCTCGCGCAGCCGCCCGCGGACGCACCGACAAGGAGATCGCGGAGGCGTTCGTGGTGAGCGTGCGCACGGTCAACGCTCAGCTGCGCAGTGTGTACGCCAAGCTCGGGGTCGACGGCCGGAAGGCCCTGCGTGATGTACCTGGTCTGCTTGAGTAGGTAGCCGTTGCCGATGCTGCCTGCTCGCTGGCGGCGGACACTGCAGCCATGGAATCGGCCACCGAAGCCCTCTACCGCCAGCTGCCCACCGCGCACGCGATTGCGCTGCGGCTGAGGGCCAAGGGTGCCAGCTTCGACGACATCTCCGATGCGTTGGGCGTGACCCCCGAGGCAGTACCAGCACTCCTGCAGATCGCGCGGACGAAGCTCGGAGCGTTGGCGGAGCTCCGAAGGTCAGACGGCGTTGTCGCTCGCCACTGGCACAACGAGACCGCAGAGGGCAGTCATTGCTGCGGCTGATCCAAGTCGTAGCAGCCACACCCTGCTGTCGCCCGCAATGTCTGGCAGGACGAGCACTCGATCCGGCGAGGGGCCGAGGAGGAGGAAATCGGCGGTGACGTCGCCCTGGCCGTGCCCGCGTCGCCGACGGCGAAGCTGAAGGGCCTGCCCACCGAACGCGTGCCCCCATGATGAGAGAGCAGGGCCGAGCGTGACGGCGACGCCGGAGGACGTGACGAGGTCGGCTGCTGTCAGTTCATCGAATAACGGCTGGCCGATCATGGCGGCGAATGTGGCGCAGTCGATCGGCCTGTCATCTCTGCACAAGAGACTGAGCGCAGCGACTGAGCCTGCCGGCATCGCCAGGTGGTCGTCCCCGGGTGCGCACTGGGCGCGGATCGCCTCCACAACCGCGGTGCGAGAGAGTCGGTGGCTCATCAACACCAAGGCTGGTTCGGGGGAGGTCAGCGCAATGAACGAGTCGTCGACCGCGAACAGCTTTCCGGCTACGCCCGCGATGCCCGACCAAGCGCACACCTCCAGTGCCTCGGTGGCTTCGCTGAGAGCACTCACTGTGGAACGCAGTTCCTGAGGTGACTGACCTGGTATCTCCATCCAGGCTGCCAGTTGGCTGGGGTCAACGCTGTACCACGCGGTGTCGTTGAGAGTGAGAGGAAACGCCCCCGACATGTCAGTAGCCCGGAACCCAGTTGATCGAACCGTCGCCGTCGAAGGGCCAACCTTCACCGCCGACGGTGTCGAGCGCGGATCCGATTCCGCCCGACATCCAGTCACCGGTCTGCGACATCCCGTGCCAGAACCAACCGTTCTCGCCCGTCTGGTTGGCGTACCACCAGTTCTGAGTGGAGTTGCCAAGGTTGCTGGAGTCGAGCGTCACCACCGAGGTGATGACATCTTCACCAATGGTCATCATTCCGTCGACCTGCGCGGTCACGCCGCCGCCGGTGACGACATCGGTGCCGGCAATCCACGGGTTGCTGGTCAAGGCGGCGGTCAACCCGGCCGAGGCGAACTGACCGGCGTAGGTCGAACTCTCCGACGAGTGATAGGCGGAGTAGAACGTGAGCAGGCCCCCTGCGACACCGGCGAACCGTCCAATCGTGCGGAAGCGGCTGGCCCAGTACGCGTCGCTTGCCAACGCTGAGGTCGAGTTCGCCAGCCGGGCCGCCAACCGCTCAAGCTGGGCAGCTGACTTGCCGGAGGCAGCAGCCTGCACGTACTCGTCGAGCAATTGCGCGTACTTGGCTTGCTCTGGTGCGCTGAGCAGGGTCTCGATTGCGTTGCCTCTGCCGTTCATGATCACCTGGAGCGCCGCCGCCCCGTAGCCAAGTCCACCGGCAGTCTGCGATGACATTCCTCCGAACGTCGGAAGGGTGGGGGCCATCGCGATCAGCATCGCGAGTGGGTCGCCTGTTGCATCCGCCCGAGCGATGAGGCTTGCTCGAAGTGCAAGGTTTGCTGCCACCCGGTTGAGCTCTGTAGACGCCGCGCTGATGAGTTTGCGGGCACGCGAGAGTGCTGCCTCCACATCGCCGGGGCTGCCATGCGGCGCGTCCGGCACGGGCGTTGACGCGACGGAGTTCGCTGCTCGCTTCACGGCACGAGTCGCACTGACCATTTCAGGAACGTTGTAGCGGATGAGTTGGTCGTCGGCGCTCAAGGTCGTCACTCACCTGCCTCGGCCTGCGCTCGCGCGACGGCGGCGTCGTGGGCCTTGATGCTGCGATCGATCTTCGTCGCTTGCTGCTCAAGCGCGTCGGCTGCCTGCTCGAGCTGGCTGGCGGCGCGGGTCAGGTCGTCGGCAGCGTCGCCAAGCCGAGTCCGAAGGCCCGGGGCTGCCGGGCCTCCGAGCGCCGATGGTGTCAATGCCTTTGCGACCTTCGGGGTGGTCTCCTTCAGCGATGCGGCGGCAGTGCGGCACTCACGTGCGGCGCGACGTAGCGCCGATGGGTCTCCGGGCAAGACTGGAGGAATGTAGGTTCCCATCGGTTGTTCAGGCCTCAGCTTCCGGCGGGGTCGCCGACGATGCCGAACTGACCCATCAGCCCAGGGTCTTGTCGGCCGACGTGACGGCGTCGACCTGGGCGCGGATGTACTTGGTGATCGCCTGCTCGGCCTTGTTGCTCGTGGCCTTGGCCTCGTTGGTGAACTTCCGCACCGCCTGAACGGCCGCCGTCTTGGCGTTGCCTTCCCACTTGGTGTCGGAGAGGTGCTTGAGGTGGGCGTCGAGCAGGTTGTCGATGGCAGTGAAATACTTCTTCACCTCGGGGATGAGTTGCTCGAGGGCCTCCGTGTTGGCCTCTTCGGTGCCATCACCCTTGGCCACTGCGGGTCGCTTCACGCCCGAACCGCTCGATGCCGGCAGCGTGATCGGCTGCCCGCCCAACGACTTGGCGATCTGCGACGTGGCGGTGCGCACGGCATCGGAGATCTGCTTGAGGTCTTTGTGCAGCGCAGTGGCGTACTCCACCGCCATGTCGCCGCTCTTGGTCTTGAACTCGTAGGCGTTGGTGCCGAAGTAGTGCACCGTGATGACCGCTCCGACGATGTTCTGCAATCGTTGACTGATCTTCGTGAACTGCTCGACGGCGAGCGCGCCGTACTTCTTGATGCTGGCCGGGTCGACGACGATGACGGTCATCAGGCACTCCTTCAGTCGGGCTTCGGCGCAGTATCGCACACGCTCGCCAGCATGTGAACCGGTCAGTCGCTGCCAGCCACCTGCACGATCTGCTCTGCGCCGTTCGACACCGCAACGCCTCTGCCCGCACGCCAGAAGCCGGGGCGGGCACGGGGCACTCGCACGTTGAGTAGGTCGCCGTCGAGGTCGGGGTCGGGCAACAGGATGAGGCCGTTCCGGTCGCGGCGGAGTTCGCTCACCACCCCGCCGTAGGCGCGGCGGGCCAGGGTGCTCTCCGCCGCACCGACAACGAAGATCCCGAGGTCTTTGCCGCGTCGCGCCAGCAGCTCGAGCGCGGAGTCGGCCATCGAGTCGGTGAGTTCGGTGGCATCGTCGACGACGATGACGACGGGCGGTTCGGTGCCGTCGCGGTCGTCGAGCATGCTCTGCAGTTCAGTTGCGAGGTCGTCGCAGTCGGCGACGCGTGTGGCCGACTGCTGCCAGATGTCGAGTGCGCTCAGCGGGCTGCGGCGTGGTGCCAGCAGCACGAACTGTGCGTCGGGCGTGGACCCTGCGAGCGACTGCACAATGGTGACCAGGGCTGTCGACTTGCCCCCACGGTTGGGACTGGCCACGAAAATGTTGCCGTCGTGGAGCGAGAGTTCAAGCGGCCCCAGGTCGAGTTGCCGCACACCTACCACCGCAGCCAGTCGAGCGGCCTGTGGCAGCGCGGAGCGCGCGAAGTCGGGCGGCAATCCGGTGACGGCGCGAGGCCCGCGAGCATCGGACGGGCGCGGTAACAGGCGGGAGAGCTCCTCGATCGCGGCCACCTGCGCGGCCCCTGAGGCATCGTCGCCCAGAACCGGCACCTGCAGTTCGAGAGCCGGTGCGACGAACCCCCGGCCAGGAGGCAGCACCGCGCCGCGTGTCTCGCGACCATCGAGCCCGAGCGATGCGTAGTCGTCGTCGTCGACCATCCGCAGCACCACCTTCCCCGGCACTGCGGACGAGAGCGACAGACCCACCGACATGCGTCGGTCGGCGCTGATGACCCAGTGGATGCCCAGCGGTCGGCCGTCGGCCGCGAGGCGGGGGAGCTGCTCCACCCAGGCACCGAAGTCGATGCTCTCGAACACGCTGGTGAATCCGCCGTAGCCGTCGAGCAGCACCACGATGGTGGGCATGGAGTCGTCCGGGGCGGCGGCCCGGTACTCCGCCAGCGACGACACCCCACGCTCGGCGAAGCGGGTGCGCCGGTGGGCCACTTCGCGTTCGATCATCGACAGCAGCCGTTGCACGCGCTCGATGTCGTCGCCCGACACGACGGCACCGACGTGCGGTAGCGGTTCCAGCGCCGTCAGGCCGCGGCTGGCGAAGTCGAGCGCATAGAGATGCAACGAATCGGGGTGATGCGCGAGGGCGAGCGATGCAGCCATCGAGCGAAGCATGGTGGTCTTCCCGGCGCCGCTCGCGCCGTAGACGAGCAGGTTGCCCTCTGCCTCGAGGTCGAACCACAGCGGTCGTTGGGTCTGCTCAGCGGGCACATCAACAACGCCGAGCAACGCCTTCCCTGGCCGATGGGCCTCGCGGCCGAGAGCTGCCAGCGGAATCAGTGTGGGGAGCGGCTCCACCCATGGCCGCGCCGGTGCCGGGATGCCCTCGGCCACCGCAGCCTCGCGAACCGCCGACACCAACACCTGGAGATCGGTGGGGGCTTCGACAACTGCCGCTTGTGCTCGCCTCGGCCGAACCACGCGGCCACGGTCGATCGGGTGCAGCGCCAACCGGTCGCCGCCTGCGTCGACCGTGGAGGTGTGCCCGCCGACGTAGGCCACCTGCACCTCGGTGAGTTCGCTCTCTCCGGTTCGCACGAATGCGCGGCCCGGCAGGGTGCGGGGCAACAGTGCAGCCTCGCGGGAGTTGATGACATCCTGGCTGTCGGCCTGGTCGTTCATGCGCAACGCGATGCGCATGTTGGTGTTGGCGCGCACGTTGTCGTTGATGGCACCGGCGGGTCGCTGGGTGGCGAGGATGAGATGGATGCCCAGGCTGCGGCCTCGCTGGGCCACGTTCACCACCCCGTCGACGAAGTCGGGCAACTCCTTCGCCAACGTGGCGAACTCGTCGACGATCAGCACCAGCGCCGGTGGTGCGTCGGCAGTGAAGCGCCGCTCCATCTCCAGTAGGTCTTTCGCGCCGAAGTCGCGCAGCAGGTGCTCACGGCGCCGCAGTTCGGCGTTCAGCGACACGAGGGCGCGGTGCACGAGATGGCCGTCGAGGTCGGTGACCATTCCCACCGTGTGAGGTAGGTCGACGCAGTCTTTGAAGGCAGCGCCGCCCTTGTAGTCGATGAGCAGGAACGTGACGCGGTCGGGCGGATGTGTGGCGGCCAACGCCGCGACGAAGGTTTGCAGCAGTTCGCTCTTGCCGGCACCGGTGGTACCGCCGACAAGAGCGTGCGGCCCGTCGAGGCGCATGTCGAGCACGAACTCGCCGGCGGGCGACAGCCCCACAGGGGCGTTCACGCCTACCGAACCGGCGCGCCACCGATCTGCGACCCGTGCGGCAGTGGGCTCGTCGAGGTCGAGCAGTTCGAGCAGGTTGACGGCGTTGGGGATCTGTCCGCGAGCACTACTTGCGGTGACGTCCTTGACGGGCGCCAGCGACCGAGCGGCGCTCCGCAGCGTCGGCACGTCGATGGCATCGAGCACGGTGCTGGCGAGTCGCACCCCGGTGCTGGGAACGGTGAGGGTCAGCGACGGCGGACGCGCCACCGTTTGCACCACCACTTTGCATTCGCCGGGGAGCGAGTCGGGGTGCGAGCCCAGCCAGATCACGTACACGCCTGCGGCGGGGCCTGCCTCGAGCAGCCGATTGAGCGCCGTTCGCGGCACGCGGATGGCGTCGCTGATGAGCACCACGACGCTCGGGTTCGGCCGCACATCGGATCGGCCCGCAAGCCCACCGTCGCTGTGCCGCGACCGCACCACACCGTTGAGCGCTTCGAACAGGCCCGCCGCGTCGGTGTCGCCGACGGCGAGGTGAGAGCCGCTGACAGGTGACGTGTCGCTGTGGAGATGTGGCAGCCAGGCGAGCCAACTCCAGTCGTCGTACTCCGCTTCGCTGAGCGCTGCGGCGATGACAACGTCGCGCGGGCTGTGCAGCGTGGTGAGCTGCAACATGATCCAGCGAGTCGCGGCCGCAGACGATTCGCGGTCGCCACACAGGCCCAAGGCGCCCGCGGTGAGTTCGACGACGACCGGCACGTTGCGAGCGACACGGTGGTTCTTCAGCGCCTCCTCGGCTCGAGAGCGTTCGGCGTTGTCGCCCCCGGATGCGATCTCGACGGCCACGTCGGCTGTTTGGTCGGCCCATCCGACGGCCACATGCAGGAAGTCGTCGTCGTCGGCTCGGCGCTCCCACAGGTTGGGTCGGTGGAGGCGGGCCCTATCGAGCAGATCGGCCGCATCAGGCGCTCGCCGACGCCGGTCATCGACCTCTTCGGCGACGGCTGCATCGAGCGCAGCCTGGGTGGCGGTGAGGTCGCGCTGGAAGGCTTCGGTCGCACTGCGGTGGTCGCTTCTGCCGCTTCGCTTGTCTTCCCACCAGGAGGCAAAGGCGAGGAGTGGCGACGAGACGAGGGTGGCCAGTCCCATCACGAGAAACAGCGTGTTGCCGGAAATGGCGCTGATGGCCACCATCGGGATGCCCACGATCATCGGCCCGAACGCGGTCACCATGGGCAGCTTGCGTTTGCCCGGTGCCGCCGGAGGAGCGGAGATCTTGAGCTCGACCCTGGGCCGCGGCCTGAGAACACGCGGTGGACGGTTGAAGCGGATGTACCCGTTCTCCACCTTCGACTCGCGGGCGTCGGTGGGGATGAACTCGTCGATCCGTAGCAACGTGTGGCCAGCCTCGATGACCGTGCCGATCTGCAGTGTCGTCGCGCCACTCACACGGGCCCCGTCGATGAAGGTGCCATTCGACGATCCGGCGTCGGTGACCTCCAGCAGTGTGTCGGTCACCGTGATGCGCACGTGCTGTCGGGACAACGTCGGATCGTCGAGCGTGATGTCGCACTGCGCGGAGCGGCCGACCACATGGTCGCCCGGCCCGAGCGAGAAGCGGCGTCCGGTGACGGGGCCACCCACGACCGACAGAGTGACCACGGATGCGCCCGTGCGAACCGCCCGTTCGGCCGCCGGGGGTGACCAGGTGGCGGGCGCAACGGTGAGACGATCGACGTGCCGCAGCCCACAACTGCCGACCGTCTCCGACGGGTCGAGCCGGCGCGCGGGCCGCCGGTGGCGGAGCGCAGTG
>DMQJ01000129.1 GCA_003455715.1 Acidimicrobiaceae bacterium
GAGCTGAGCACCATCAACAGTGCGGCGCCCACCGCCACCGACGTGAGCGACACATTGCCCAGCACCGCGAAACCCACCACCGGGGCCAGGAGCGCTCGCACACCCGTGAAGAAGGTGTGCAACCCCATGTAGTCGGCGGTGCGGCCGGCGGGCGCGAACTTGGTGACCCACAGGCTCCACATCAGGTCGCCGCCGGCGGCACCGAGGCCGAGCACGACGGCACCGACCACCAGTCCGGTCATCGAGGTGCCCGTGAAGAACGCCGCCACGTACAGGGCGAACAACACGTTCACCATGATGCGCGCGGCGAAGAAGCTCATCCGGTCGAACACCATGCCGAACAGGGGCATGGTGAAGAACCGCACCGCTGACGGCACCACGATGGTGAGCACTGCGATGGTGGCCGCGCTGGCGTCGATGCCGTACTCGGGCTGGGCGAGGTACTCCACCCGCAGCGGCATCAGCATCAGGTTGCCGAACCCCATCAGCATCCACGCCCCCAGCGTGAGGGCGAGGCGACGGTCTTCCTTCAACAGGTGGAAGTGCGGCCACACCGAGGTGCGCATCCCCTCAAGGCGCGCCAACGGTTCGCTCGGCAACTGCGCATTGAGCACGGCGAGCAGCAGGCTGGCTGCTCCACCCACCACGACCACCACCCACCACAGGTCGGGGTGGCGGGTGAGCAGCCACCCGATCGACAGACCTGACGAGGCCGACACCAACACCTTCACCGACATGCCCCAGCCCACACGGCGACCCAACTCGTCGGGCGGGAAGTTGCGCTCGTAGGTGACCGTCGTGAGCGGGTAGACCGCGTTCACCGTTGCCACGCCGAGCATTGCCCCGAGCACGAACACCAACTCGCCGCCCACTGCGGCCACCAGCAACCCGACACCGCCCACCGCAGAGAGATACGCCGCAGGCACCATCACGGCCAACCCACTGCGCCGAGTGAGCGCAGTGACCAACGGCGTCGCCAGCAACCCCACGCCACCAGCGGCGGCGAGGAGCCCCTTCACCCACCAGGCGGCATCGAAGTGCTTGATGGCAATGGTGAGCAGCACCGACGTTTCCATTGCCATCAGCAACCCGAGCGGCGCCGACCGAGCGATGTCGACCACCTGTGTGCGACGGACCACGTTCGGGTCGTCGTAGGCAGTCATCGCCTGACAGTCTTGCCCATTACCGCCGGGTAACCCGAGCGGAATACGCTGCCCCCAGTAGCTCTCAGGGAGGTTCCCCCATGTCTGGTTCGTACATCGTCGCCGGTGCCCGCACGCCGATCGGCAAGATGAGCGGCGCGCTCGCATCGTTCAGCGCTGCCGATCTCGGTGGCTTCGCCATCAAGGCCGCTCTCGAGCGCGCCGGGGTGGAGCCCGACGAAGTCGAGCACGTCATCATGGGCCAGGTGCTCATGGCCGGGCAGGGCCAGGTGCCCTCGCGCCAGGCCGCTTCGAAGGCCGGCATTCCGATGAACGTGCCGTCGGTCAACATCAACAAGGTGTGCCTCAGCGGCCTCAACAGCATCTACCTCGGCAACCAGATGATCATGTCCGGCGAGGCCGACATCGTGGTGGCAGGTGGCATGGAGAGCATGACCAACGCCCCGTACATTGCCGCTGGCGCCCGTGGCGGGTTCCGCTACGGCAACACTGAACTCGCCGACGCCATCGTGAAGGACGGCCTGTGGTGCGCGTTCGACGCCTGCCTGATGGGCCTGGGCACCGAGCGGTACGCCGCTGGCGGTATCACCCGCGAGCAGCAAGACGACCTGGCGATGAAGAGCAACGTGCGCGCCGCTGCTGCCATCGCCGCCGGCCGCTTGGCCGACGAGATCGTGCCCGTCAGCATCCCGCAGCGCAAGGGCGACCCGAAGATCGTCGACACCGACGAGGGCGTGCGCGCCGACACCACCATGGATTCCCTCGGTGGCCTGAAGCCGGCCTTCGACAAGGACGGCACCATCACCGCCGCCAACGCCTCGCAGATCAGCGACGGCGGCTCGGCCGTGGTGCTGATGAGCGAAAAGGCTGTCAATGCCCGTGGCGTCAACCCACTCGGCCAGTTCGTGAGCTACGGCATGGTGGCCGGCCCCGACAGCGCATCGCTGCTGCAGCAACCGAGCCGGGCCATCAACGCGGCCCTGGCCCGCGCTGGCAAGACCATCGCCGATGTCAACCTGTTCGAGATCAACGAAGCCTTCGCCGCCGTGGGCATTGCCTCCATGGCCGATCTCGGCATCAGCGACGAGATCGTCAACGTCAACGGTGGCGCCATCGCCCTCGGCCACCCCATCGGCATGAGCGGCAACCGTCTGGCTCTCACGCTGCTGCACGAACTGCGCCGCCGCGGCGGCGGTCTCGGTGCAGCCGCCCTGTGTGGTGGTGGCGGCCAGGGCGACGCCCTGCTCGTGCGCACCGTCTGACCGCAACCCCACTCCCCGTCTCCGGCACGACCCGACTGGCCGCGCCCCGAGTCCCCTCATCCCCGGCGAAGTTGTCGCGCCCTCACGCGTGATTGTTGCGCTCACGGCCGCGACAACTTCACGAGGGGGCGAAAGCTCGATGACAGGGGTTGACATACTGGCGTCATCGTTGTAACGTGACCGCAACATACAGCGACGTAGTTCAACCCCCCGGAGAACCCCGTCGCTGCAACTGATCTGAGGTACCGCCCCTGGAGCTGGCCCGTCCGCCCGCTACCAGGTCCAGGAGCGGTACCTCAGTTGCGTTTTCGACCTCAGCCCCTGCTGGCCCGACCCGAGTGGCCACTCGCGCCCCGGGGGGCGAGTGTGCACTCGGTTGCAGCCTGTCACTCGGGTCGGTCGGGTCACACTCGGGTCGGTCGGGTCACACTCGGGCGGGTTGCCGGAGGGTGGGGTCGGGCGCCTGCACTGATCGGCCCGTGCAGTTGGCGTGCTGTCGCGCAGCGGAGGCCGCGTCAGCCGGTGACGTCGCGGCGGCCTTCGAGTGCCCGGCCGAGCGTGAGTTCGTCGGCATACTCCAGGTCGCCGCCCACGGGAAGACCGCTGGCGATGCGAGTGGTGCGGATGCCGAACGGCTGCAACATGCGAGCGATGTACATGGCCGTCACCTCCCCCTCGGTGTTGGGGTTGGTGCACAGGATGACCTCCTGCACGCCCTCGGGCTCGAGCCGCGCGAACAGTTCCTTCATCTTCAACTGTTCGGGCCCGATGCCCTCGAGCGGGCTCATCACACCCAACAGGACGTGGTAGCGACCCTTGAACTCACCCGTCTTCTCGATGGCCACGATGTCGCGGCTCTCCTCCACCACGCACAGCACCGTGGGGTCGCGACGTTCGTCGGCGCAGATGGGACACAGTTCCTGCTCGGCCACGTTCCAGCAGCGGCTGCAGAACCGCACCTTGGCCTTGGCCTCGGCGATGGCGGTGGCCAGGCGAGCCACATCGTCGGCCGGAATCTTCAGCAGATGGAAGGCAATGCGCTGCGCCGACTTCGGACCCACACCGGGCAGCTTCCCGAGTTCATCGATGAGCGTCTGGACCGGCGGCGTGTACACGGCGGCCATTTGCTACTCCTCCACCAGCCGCGAGCCAGGGAACGCATCGAGGAGCCGGTCTTCGGGTGACTGCACGGCATCGGGCGGGGCGTCGATGAGTTCGCTGAGGTCGACCTCATCGTCGGGCGGCGGCGGAGGGGCGGAGCGCAAGGGCACCACATTGCTGCTGTCGGTGTCGTCGTCGTGGGCGGCGGCACCATCCACCACGATGACGACCTTCACCGGGGCACCCACCACCCTCGCCGCTGCGGCCTCTACGTCGGCGGCATGCTGCTGGGTCTTGGCCCGCGTGGCCTCATTGGGCACGGCGAAGGTGAGCGCCCCATCGCGCTCACCCAAGAGCCGGGCCGCGGAGAACATCGGCCGAGCAAGGCCTTTCAACAGAGGCACGATGTCGGAGGACCACATCGCGGCGGCGCGGGTCGCGCC
>DMQJ01000119.1:0-3050 GCA_003455715.1 Acidimicrobiaceae bacterium
TTTCGAAGTCGACCGTCGTGACGTTCACCGTGCTCCTACGAGTGGAAGGTGACTCCGCCGATCACCACCGGCGCGTCCGCGGGCGGGGCACCGGGACCGGTGACCTGCACGGCCACCAACGAGTCGACCGGGCCCTCCACGAAACGCACGACGGCGTTGTCGAGCTGCAGCGAGGCACCGTCGGCCGCAAGGGGCGAGCCGAGGATGGCGCTCCACCGAGCCGCGGTGTGCCCCAGCCGCGGCGACTGCACAGTGACCCCACAGATGCCATCGACGATGTGGGTGCGGGCAGCCGATTGCCACGACGGGCCGGCCGGCATCCACGGGCCGTGGGGGTCGTCGCCACCCGGTTGGTAGTCGACCTCCAGGAACGATCCGCCGGTGTCGCCCGGGTGCAACTGCATGATGCGATAGCCATGGTCGTCGTGCTCGAACGCCACCCGCACCCCCAGGTCGTCGACTCGCGATCGAACCGTCGGCTGCTGATCGGTGTGGCAAATCACCATGTAGCCGCCGTCGCCACCGAGGCGCTGCAATTGTCGACCCCCGGCGGTGCCGTCGCGCACCGGCGACACCACTTCGATGAACTGGGTGCCGATGGGCAGCACCGCGTTGCGCAAGCCGAACGAGGCGACGGCCGGGTCGTTGAACGCGACCTCCAACCCGAACCGTTCGTGCAGCGCACCCACGACGGCGTCGAGGTCGTGGGCCACGAGGGCCACCTGGCGGAGACGGATCCAACTCATGTGAACCTCGGTGATCGCTTCTCGACGAAGGCTCGGAACGCCTCCGCGGTGTGTTCGCTGCGCGCGATCTGCAGGTGGCGCTCGCTCTCGTACTGCACGAAGTCGGCCAAGCCCATTCGTTCTGCCATCACGTAGTGCTGCTTCAAACCGAGCAGCGCAGTGGGCGACTTTGCCAGCAGGCCGTCGAGCACTTCCTGCACCTCGTGGGCGAACAGGTCGGGCGGGAACACTCGAGCCACCAGCCCGATGGCGAGCGCTTCGTCGGCGTCGACCCGACGGGGCAGGAACGACAGGTCGCGCGCCCGAGCCGCCCCGATGAGCCGCGGGAGCGACCACGGGATGGCCATGTCGCCCGCTACCGCAACATCGAGGAAGGCCGTGTTGAGGCGGGCACCGGCCACCATCACCCGCACATCGCACGCCAGCGCCCAACCCAACCCAGCACCCGCACACGGCCCGTTGATAGCCGCCACCGTGACCGCCGGCATCTCGTGCAGCAACGTGGCCACATGGAAGTCGCGGGAGGTGAGCCGCTCGTCCGAGGCACCTGCCACGAAGTGCCCGAGATCGGCTCCCGGACAGAACGATGTGCCTGCACCGGTGAGGACCAGCACCCGCACGGAAGCGTCGGCCGCCGCCAACTCCAACGCCTCACGTGCCTCACGCACCATCCGATTGGTCATACCGTTGCGAAACTCCGGCCGGTTCAACGTGAGCCGCGCCAACCCGCCCGCCACCTCGAACCGAATCGTCTCGAACTCCGGCACACCCATCACCGCCGGACGCTACAAGCTCGCTCCCCACCCCTGCGACGCAAGCAACCCGCGGACGCGTGCCGACAACGCCCAACCACTGCTTCACGCCACACCTGACGCAAGACCCCGGCTGATTCAAACCACCGAATCGATCGCCGGGCACGCCCCAACACCAGCGAGGTGGCACGATCTACAACACAACAACCGTCAACCAAACCCGCGGCAGACCCCAATGTCCAACCGGGCATTCCCAGGACCTTCGACCCGGTACACCCGCGTCGTGCCACCTCCTGCCGCTTCTGTGGCAACAACGGCGTCACGACGGCGGCTCCGTAATGGTGGGACACCCGTGCTCGACCATTTCGGCTAGGACTGCCTCGGCAAGCTCGTCATCCTCGATGATGAGAGCGGTGTGGTCGACGAGGTTGAAGATAAGGCGTCGCCCTGTTTCGTCGTTGCGGCCGGGGAGCTGCCATATCACCCAGCCAGGCTCAGAGCCATCCCAAAGGTACGAATACTGCGGTGCGGGGCTCATCAGGTGTTCCCCTTTGAACGTGACCCGATTTCTTGGACACGGGGTTATGGGTGATTCGGCTGGCCGTGCTGGCGACGCCAGCGGTCAGCGTACTCGGCTGGGGTGAGGTGCCCGAGGCCGGCTTGGTGGCGTTGCCGGTTGTAGAGCACCTCGATGAACTCGAACAGGTAGGCGTGGCAGTCGGCTCGGGTCGGGAACCAGATCGACCCGCGGATCCACTCGATCTCGACCTTGAGGCGTGCCCAGAAGGTCTCCATCGCGGCGTTGTCAAAGGCGTCACCGGTCGACCCAAACGAGAGCTGCATGTCGGCGTTGCCGGCCGCGAACGCGAAGTCCAGCGACGTGTAGATCGACCCCTTGTCAGCGTGATGGACCACGTCGGCCGGGTGCCCGGTTCGCGTGAGCGCCATGGTCAGCGCCGACACGACCAGCACCGTGTCCTGGCGTCCGGAGGTGTCCCAGCCGACGATCCCGCGATGGAACAGGTCCCGCACCGCGGCGAGGTAGAGCTTGCCCTCGCCGGTGGGGGACTCGGTCACGTCAGCGACCCACCGCTGGTTGGGTGCGTCGGCGTGGAACTGCCGGTTCAGCAAGTCCGGCATCCCGCCGGCGTCGGGGCGGCCACGCCGCCACTTCTTCGACGGTGTGCGCCCCGACCAGCCCGTTCGCGCGCATCAACCGGGCAACCCTCGAACGGGCGACCCGCCAGCCGCGGTTGCGGAGCTGACCGACCACACGTGGCACGCCGTAGGTGTTGCGCGACCTCGCGTAGATGTCACGGATCGCCACCAGCAACTCGATATCGGCGAGGTCACGCGCCGCGGGCTTCCGGTTGATTCACGCGTAGAACGACGAGCGGGGCACCTCGACGAGCTCGCACATCCGCTCGACCGGCAACTCGGCGTGGTGGTCCTGGACGAAGCGGAAGCGGATCACCTCATCGTCTCTCGGGCGAAATACGCGGCCGCCCGCCGCAGGATCTCGGTGTCCGTGCGCAGCTCGATGTTCTCCTTG
>DMQJ01000119.1:3247-3713 GCA_003455715.1 Acidimicrobiaceae bacterium
CCGGCGCAACTCGTCACGCTCGGACTCCGTCAACGCCTCCGGATCAGCAGCACGTTCCGACGCGTTCCGCTCGGCCCGCACCCCGTTCGAATCGGCATCCCACGGGCCATCTCCTGCCGAAGCACCCCATCGTTCTGCGCCAGTTCGCCGCTGGCGATCCCTGATCCGGAAGCCGATCCAGCAGCGTCCGCGCCCCGGAGCCAATCGCTCCCGGCGCCTCCAAGTCCCCCGTCTTGCCGATCACCGTACGGAGCGATCCAGGATTACCCGCCGGCCCGATCTCACCCTAATCCGAGGCCAGTATCCGAAGTTGGCCACTCTGAGTGCAGCCTCTGCCACCACAGGTTGTACCAGCCGGAGTCTGCATCAGATTGCTGCGAGTTCGACGGCGGTTCACCCCACGCTCGCGGTCGTTCAGGTGGTGGGTTTGGCGAGGGGGATGCGCAGGGTCACCACCGCGCCCGCG
>DMQJ01000147.1 GCA_003455715.1 Acidimicrobiaceae bacterium
GCGGCGCCGCTGCTGGCGAAGCGGAAGGGTCTTGTGCTCGGTGGCCGTTCGATGGGCGGCCGCATGTGTTCGATGGCCGTTGGCGATGCCGACACCCCGCTGCCGGGGTCGGCGCTGGTGCTCATCAGCTACCCGCTGCATCCTCCGGGAAAGCCCGATCGGTTGCGGGTCGAGCACTTCCCCCGGCTCGCCATTCCATGCCTCTTCGTGAGCGGTACCAAGGACACCTTCGGCGCGCCCGACGAACTCATGCGCTGGTCGGCCACCATTCCCGGCCCGGTCACCCACGCCTGGGTAGAGGGCAAGGGGCACGACCTGAAGGGGGCCGATGCACATGTTGCCGCCGTGGTCCGTGACTGGCTGGAGCAGTTGGGTCGGTAGTGCACAGCCTCCGGCGGTGCCCAGGCGTCAGTCGTCGGCGATGGCGGGGTCGCCGGGGTTCAGCTGTTCCAACTCGACGTGGGCGGTCTCGGGGTACCAGCGGTAGGCAATGACGGCCGCGGCCAGTTGGCCCACAGCAGCCACCCCGAGGATGGCGCCGAACGACCACCCCTGGTCGCGCAGCGTGCCGACGATGAGGATGCTGAGGCTGCCCGAGAACAGTGCGCACGTGGTGATGAGGCCGTTTGCGCCACCGCGGTTGCCGGTGGGGAACAACTCGGCTCGGTACACCGCATACGCGGAGTGGGCGAGGGCTCCGGTGAAGCCACCGACCAGCGTGGCCGCCCACATTGCAGCACCATCGACCATGAACGCGAGGGTGAGGCAGGCGGTGGCAACGGGTGTGCACATGATGATGAGCCGTCGTCGCCCGACGACGTCGGCGAGGCGTCCGCCGAGCACCAACCCGAGCGACGCAGGTGTGCCGGTGGCGAGCGTGAACAGGGCAGTGGCACCGCCGGAGTACCCGCGTACGTCTTCGAGGTAGTTGTTCTGGAAGAACGAGGCCGGCGCGACGAAGAGGTTGGAGGTGATGGCCACGGCGATGATGAGGCCGAGGCGTCGCCGGTCGATGCGTTGGGCCACTTGGTGCACGGTGGCGAAGCGCCGGGTCTCGTCGAGCTTGCGCCACAGGCTGTAGCCGACGGGGAGAAGGACGAGCGCGAGGAGGTACGCCAGTCGCCAACCATCGGGGCCGAGGTCGCGCAGCGGGAGGGCCGCCACCGCCAACCCAGCGCCGAGACCCGCCGACATGGCGAGCACGCTGAGTGCGTAGGCCCGGCTGTTTCGGGGCATTTCCTCAGCGGCGGCGACGCCCGCCAACAGACCGAGCGCTATCCCCAGCGGTCGAGCCACGGTCTGCGACGCGGTGAGCACCCAGAAGTTGGGGCTGGCCGCGCCCAGCGCGCAGAACAGCGGAGTGAGCCAGGCGAGCAGGATGATGGTGCGTCGGCGCCCGATCCGGTCGGCGACGAACGCGAACGGGAGTGCAATGAGCACGCCGATGCGAACGATGGCGCCCGCATGGCCGAGCCCTCGGTCGGTGATGCCGAAGGCGGTGGCCGCAGCATTGGCCGTCTGGGTGAACAGGGTGTTGGCGAAGGCTGCGGTGGCAGCGGCGACGGCCAGGAGCGCCAGCGTGCGGGCCTGGCGGGCGGTGAGTTGGTCGGGTGGTGCCCACCAAGGGCTGGAGGCCCCGGCCGGGCGGCGGTGGCGCAGGGAACGGCGGATCGGCCCGGCGAACAACCACCCGAACCACGGGATGTCGAGCCGATAGGCGGTGGTGCTGACAACCTCGCCGGTGGCCGAGGTGTGCACGGTGCGGCGGTAACTGGCGAACGGCC
Source organism: Acidimicrobiaceae bacterium (assembly GCA_003455715.1). GTDB lineage: Bacteria > Actinomycetota > Acidimicrobiia > Acidimicrobiales > Ilumatobacteraceae > UBA668. The sequence continues at coordinate 1,785 of DMQJ01000147.1, forward strand.
CGTGTGCCTGTTCGAACACGGTGGCGCCATCGGACTCGGGCTGCGTTGGGTGTTCGCGCAACACGTCGTCGCGTGCGGCGAGAGCCTCGACCGCGCCCTGAGAGTCGGCTGGCCACACCTGGACGAGCGTGCGGTCGCGGGTGGGCACCCGGGCGAGGCTAGCGGCGCTCACCCTCGAGGTGTGTGGCACATGTCTCCAAGCGGCCGACGCTGGTCGGCGGGCGCCCCTTTGGCGCGGCATACTGGACGACCTATGTCCGACGACTGCATCCTCGTGCGCCGCGCTGGCCCGTTGCGCGGCGAGGTGGTCATCCCGGGCGCGAAGAACTCGGTCTTGAAGTTGATGGCCGCGACGCTGATGGCCGACGGTGAGTTCCTGCTCACCAACGTGCCCGATATCGCCGACGTGCAGATCATGGCCGACCTGCTCGCTGCAATCGGTGTGCACACCCACCATCTCGGTGGTGGGCAGTTGCGCATGGTGAACTCGGGTGGTCTGCGCCCGGTGGCGCCCTACGAGTTGGCCGAGCGCATCCGTGCGAGCGTCAACGTGCTGGGCCCGTTGGTGGGCCGGTGCGGTGAGGTGTCGCTCGCACTCCCCGGCGGCGACGACTTTGGTAGTCGACCCATCGACATGCATCTGCGTGGCCTGGAGGCCATGGGGGCCACCGTGGACGTGCACGGAGGGGTGGTGGAGGCCCGCGCCGAGTACCTGCACGGCGCCGACATCACGCTGGAGTTTCCCAGCGTCGGCGCGACCGAGAACATCCTCACCGCTGCTGTCTTCGCCAAGGGCACCACCACTATCGACAACGCTGCTCGCGAGCCCGAGATCGCCGACCTGTGCAACTTCCTCGTCGCCATGGGTGCGGAGATCGAGGGCATCGGCTCGAGCACGTTGGTGGTGCACGGTGTGGAGCGCGACACGTTGCACGGAGCCACTCACGCCGTGGTGCCCGATCGCATCCAGGCCGCCACGTACATGGCGGCAACTGCAGTGAGCGGTGGCGAGGTGGTGCTGCGAGGTGCCCGCGCCGACCATATGGAGATGCTGCTCCGGCGCTTCCGCGAGATGGGCTTGTCGATCATGCCGGTCGACCCGACCAATCCGTGCGCGGGTCTGGTGGTGCACGCCCAGGGTCGGCTGCGCAGCATCGACGTGGCCACCCTGCCCTACCCCGGTATCGCCACCGACTACAAGCCGCTGGTGGTCACGATGCTGGCGGTGGCCGACGGCGTGGGCATCGTCACCGAGAACCTCTATCCGGGTCGCTTCCGCTACGTGGAAGAGTTGCAGCGGTTGGGTGCCGACATTCGCGCCGACGGCCACCACGCCGTGGTCCGCGGGGTCGAGCAGCTCAGGGGCACTCGAGTGGATGCCCCCGACATCCGCGCCGGAGCGGCGTTGGTGGTGGCTGGGCTGGCGGCCGACGGCGAGACGTGCGTGCACGGCGTGCACCACGTGGATCGCGGCTACGACGATCTGGTGGGTCGTCTCGCTGCGCTCGGCGCCGATATTGAGCGTGTGCCGGCAGGCTGAAGCAGCAAAGCTGCTCGGCATGTGGGGGGATCCGCGATGACGCTGTTTGCGCGGCTGCTGCGCAACTCGCTCGTCACCAGTGTGATGGGCACGTTCGCGTGGTTCGCTCTCACGTTCTGGGTGTACATCGAGACCCGCTCCGTTGTCGCCACCTCGGTGCTCGGCGGTGCGTTCGGGGTGTTCACCGCAGTGTCAGGCATGTTCTTCGGCACGTATGTCGACCACACCCGCAAGCACACCGTCATGGTGGTGTCGTCGCTCGTCACCTTGGGTTGCTTCGGGGCGGCGACTGTTCTGTACGTGGTGGTCGACACCACGTCGCTGCTGCAGGTGGGGCATCCGCTGTTCTGGGTGTTCGTCACCCTGCTGATGGCTGGTGGCGTGGCCGGCAATCTGCGATCCATCGCTCTGTCCACCACTGTCACCCTGCTGGTGGAGCCCGAGCGGCATGCGCATGCCAACGGCATGATCGGCACGGTCATGGGTCTGTCGCTGGCTGTCACCTCGATGTTGAGTGGCCTAGTGGTGGGCAGGTTGGGGATGGGCTGGGCGTTGGGCATCACGCTGGGCGTGCTGGCCCTTGCTTTGGTGCACCTGTTGGCCATACGTGTGCCGGAGGAGCAGCCGCCACCCCGCGGGCCGCACGTGCGGTCGTTCGACTTCGCTGGCGCGGTCGCGGCCATCCGTGAGGTGCCAGGGCTCGGCACGTTGGTGGCGTTCGCCGCGTTCAACAACCTCATCGGCGGCATCTTCATGGCGTTGATGGACGCCTACGGGCTGGAACTCGTGTCGGTGGAAGTGTGGGGTGCGCTGTGGGCTGGCGCAAGCGGGGCGTTCATCGTGGCTGGCCTGGTGGTGTCGAGGCGTGGATTGGGTGAGAACCCACTGCGGCTCATCCTGCTTGGCAACCTGCTGAGTTGGGCCGTGTGCTGTGTGTTCGCGGCGCGCTCGTCGGTGGTGCTGCTCACCGCCGGCATGGTGGTGTGGATGGCGTTGATGCCGATGATCGAGGCTGCCGAGCAGACCGTGCTGCAACGGGTGGTGCCGTTCGAGCAGCAGGGCCGAGTGTTCGGGTTCGGCCAGACGGTGGAGGGCGCAGCGGCGCCGGTTACTGCCTTCCTCATCGGTCCGCTTGCCGAGACGGTGTTCATTCCGACGATGGTCGATGGCCGGGGCGCCGACTGGATCGGCGACTGGTTCGGGCGCGGGCCCGAGCGGGGGATGGCGCTGGTGTTCACCCTCGCCGGGCTGGTGGGCGTGGTGGGCAC
>DMQJ01000369.1:0-204 GCA_003455715.1 Acidimicrobiaceae bacterium
CCCGACGCCAGTTCATGGCGGTGGGCACCAGCGGCGACCGGGCTGATGGGTTGCGAGCGCTCACCGTTCCCACGCTGGTGATCCATGGCGACCACGACGCGCTCATCGACCAGATCGGTGGGCGGCGCACCGCCGAGCTGGTGCCGGGCGCCCGGTTCGAACTGATCGAAGGGATGGGGCACGACTACCCGCCGCAACTGTGGC
>DMQJ01000369.1:403-651 GCA_003455715.1 Acidimicrobiaceae bacterium
ACGACTACCCGCCGCAACTGTGGCGACGGTGGACCGACCTCGTGGTGGGCCACATTCGGAGCATCGGCGCATGACCCCGGCCCAGTTCGCTGCGTTGGCCCGGGCCCGGCGCACGAGCATGGTGGTGGACCGCGACCGGCCGGTGCCTCACCAGTTGGTGGCCGAACTGTGCGAGCTTGCCCAGTGGGCCCCCAACCACAAGCGCACCTGGCCATGGCGCTTCGCGTTGTGCGAAGGCGAGGGTCGCG
>DMQJ01000369.1:845-4240 GCA_003455715.1 Acidimicrobiaceae bacterium
CGTTGTGCGAAGGCGAGGGTCGCGCTCGCCTTGGCGAGGTCATCGCTGCGGCGATGGATGCCCACGGCGACCCGCCCGAGAAGGTGGCCAAGGCTCGCACCAAGTACCTGCGTACCCCTGCGACTTTGGTGGTGGGCTCGGCGCCGGGCGACAGCCCCCTGCGCACGGCCGAAAACCGCGATGCCGTTGCAGCCGGTGTGCAGAACCTGCTGCTCGCGGCAACTGCGCACGGACTGGCCAGCTACTGGGGCTCGTGCCCTAAAGGGGCCAACGACGTGGTCGCCGAACTGTGCGGTTTCGAGCCGGGCACCCACGTGGCCGCCATCGTCTACCTCGGCTGGGCCACCGACTCACCGGAGCCTCCCGAACGACCCGCGGTGCAGCTCACCGTCGTGTCGTAGGCACTGCTTCTACGGCGTCGCCCTCGGCACGGCCCGCAAGGCCAGCGCACGCGCGCTTGCTTCCGTGGGCGCGAGCACGCTGAACCAGCCGTTGCTCACCTTCACGTACACCTCGTAGCCACTCTCGCGCTCCACCCCGCGGGCGGCGTCGCCGATGCCGTTGAGCTCGTCGATCGGCACGCCGTCGGCGGCCGAGGGGTTGGCGAAGTCGGCCTGTGAGCGAGCCGTCACCACGACGTGCACGGTGGCACTGCCCACCTCGAGCGTGTAGTCGCAGCCGTCGAACGTGGCTGCAGGGTCGCCCACCAGTTCACCCCGCCCGCCGCCCAGGTTCACCGCCGCCAGGTCGGCGTCGGTGAGGGCGGTGCACAGGTTGCCGCCGAACAGGGCACCTGGCGGGGCGGTGCCGTCGTCGGGCGGAGCGGTGTCGACCACCACGGGCAGCAGCGTGCCGGGGTCGGGTGGCTCGGGCAATGACCCGACCGTGACCGGGATCGACTCGGGGCCGGCATCGCCACAGGCCGACAGCACCATCAGGCCTGCCACCAGACACGACACTCCCACGCACCCGACTCGACGCACGGAGGGGAACCTAGCGCCCGCCCCACCATCGGCGGCTGTCACGCCCAGTCGGAGACCGCCAGCAGCGGCACCTCGAAGCACCACTTCTCGAACGTGAGGCCGATGGACGGGTCGCCCTCCCAGGGGTACTTGGCGCCCATCAGTTCACCCACTTGCCGCCGCTCGGTGGGGTCGGTCACCACTCTGGCGACGCCCTGCTTCGTCTCGCCTTCCACCCGGATGGTCACCTGGGGGTTCGCCGATGCGTTGAGGAACCAGTGCGCGCCGGGACCGTTTCCGCTGATGAGGTAGAGCGTGTCGCCCACCACCCCGAACCAGATCTCCACCTCGTGGGCTCGCCCGCTGCGCCGCCCCGTGGTGGTGAGGTAGCAGCAGTCGACGTCGACGTACGGAGAGAGCCAACTCATGGGTACCCGCACCCGGTGGATGCCTCCCACAATGGGGTCCATCGCTGAGAGAAGATCACCGTGCCGTCGGGCGTCGTGACTTCCTCGACCACCTGCGCGACGGAGGCAAAGACGCGGTCTGGCTCGACGACCACCGTGGTTGTCAGCGTGCCGCCGGTGGCGTCCTCCGTGCCGAACCCAGACTGCGCGTCCTCCAACGACATCTCCTCAACAAGGGAGATGCGAACCAGGCCATTGGCGAGTTTCTCGGCATCGGCAGGAGTCTCACCGAGGCGAATCCACTCCTCAACCAACGCCGTCCACCACCCCGCACGGGTGCGGGCCTCGACCTCGGCCCACAAGTCCCCGTAGGCCCGCCCAGGCGTCTGCTCTGCCTCGGCTCGGATCGCTTCGTCGACGGTGAAGGCCGTCACCAGACCGCCGTCGACGAGCAGATCCGCCATCGCCCACTCCAGTTCGGCCTGTTGGAGCGCCCCTCCGTTGAGCCGTTCGTTGCGGAGCCCGTCGAACGACACGGAGCTTCCATCGAAGGTGAGCGTGACCTGAAGGACGGTCTCGAAACCGTTGTAGTCCTCTTCGTAGAGAACGGGTACCGAACACCCCTCGGGCCACCCGAACTGCAACGGCACTGCTGATGCGAGCGGCTGCCCTGGCGCGACGAGGAGTTCTGCAGCGGTGCCAGTCGATGCACCGTCGCCGCACGCCACCAGGGCCGCCAAAGCGGCGGCGCGGAGGTAGGAGCGCAGTGCCACCGTCAGCGGGGTTGGTACACGCCGAACACGTCGCGCAGGGCGTCGCTGACCTCGCCGAGGGTTGCACCGGCGCGCAGGGCTTCCTTCATCGGGTACAGCAGGTTGTCGGTGCCGCGGGCCGCAGCTCGCACATCGTCGAGCCGGGCAGCGAGAGCGGCCGTGTCGCGAGCCGCTTTGAAGGCCTTCAGCCGCTCCTTCTGGCCCACTTCCAGCGCAGGGTCGATGGGGAACAGGTCGGGATCAGGTTCGTTGTCGACGGTGAACTTGTTGACGCCCACGATGACCCGCTCGTCGTCGTCGATGCTCTTCGCGTAGGCGTATGCGGCCTCCATGATCTCGTCCTGCTGGAAACCGGCCTCGATGCCTTCCACCGCGCCACCCATCTCGTCGATGCGCTGGATGTACTCCCACGCCAGGCGCTCGATCTCGTCGGTGAGCGTCTCCACGAAGTAGCTACCGGCCAATGGGTCGGGGGTGTCGGCGATACCGCTCTCGTAGCCGATGATCTGCTGGGTACGCAGGGCGATGCGTGCGGCCCGCTCGGTGGGCAGGCTGAGCGCCTCGTCGAAGCCGTTGGTGTGCAAGCTCTGCGTGCCGCCCATCACCGCGGCCATGCTCTGCACCGCGACGCGCACGATGTTGTTCTCGGGTTGCTGCGCCGTGAGCGTGGAGCCACCGGTCTGGGTGTGGAAGCGCAGCAGCTTGCTGCTCTCCTTCCTCGCACCGAAGCGCTCGGTCATGAGGCGGTACCAGATGCGGCGCGAGGCACGGAACTTGGCGACCTCCTCGAAGAAGTTGTTGTGTGCGTTCCAGAAGAAGCTGAGACGCGGGGCGAACGCGTCGACATCGAGCCCGGCGGCGATGGCAGCCTCCACGTAGGCGATGCCGTTGGCGATGGTGAACGCGATCTCCTGCACGGCCGTGCTGCCGGCTTCGCGGATGTGGTAGCCGGAGATGCTGATCGTGTTCCACTTCGGGACGTGCTGCGCGCAGTACTCGAAGATGTTGGTGATGATGCGCATGCTTGGCTTCGGCGGGTACACGTACGTGCCGCGAGCGATGTACTCCTTGAGGAGGTCGTTCTGGATGGTGCCGCTGATGGCGCTGGCCGGCACGCCCTGCTCTTCGGCCACCAGCTCGTACATCAGCAGCAGGATCGCCGCCGTCGAGTTGATGGTCATGCTGGTGCTCACCTTGTCGAGCGGGATGCCGTCGAAGAGGATCTTCATGTCCTCCACCGAGTCGATCGCCAC
>DMQJ01000369.1:4392-4625 GCA_003455715.1 Acidimicrobiaceae bacterium
CCTTGTCGAGCGGGATGCCGTCGAGCAGGGTGCGCATGTCGTCGAGGCTGTCGATGGCCACACCCACCTTGCCCACCTCGCCCTCAGCGCGGGCATGGTCGCTGTCGTAGCCCATCTGGGTGGGGAGGTCGAAGGCGCAGCTGAGGCCGGTCTGGCCCGCCTGCAGCAGGAACTTGAAGCGTTCGTTGGTGGACGCCGCCGTGCCGAAACCGGCGTACTGGCGCATGGTCCAC
>DMQJ01000369.1:4837-5374 GCA_003455715.1 Acidimicrobiaceae bacterium
CCGGCGTACTGGCGCATGGTCCACAACTTGCCTCGGTACATCGTGGGGTACACGCCGCGGGTGTAGGGCGGCTTGCCCGGGTCGCCGAGCTGGCTCGCAGGGTCCCATCCGTCGAGGTCGGCGGGGCCATACAGGGCCTTCACCTCGATGCCGCTGTCGGTACGCCGTTCGATGCCGTTGGTGTCGTCACTCACGTCGGCCAGCGTATTCGCAGCGGCTCCCGAGTGGCCTATCGACCGCGAGCCTGCGGGCGTTGCAGGCCCCTCGCCGATGCCTGCCGACGGTCGCTCAAGCTTCCTGCAAGGCAGGCCGACACATATCTCAGATTCAGCACAACCCGTGTGGTTGCCAGCGAGGAGATGGATGATGACGGACCTCAGCGACATCGTGGAGCGGCTGCACCGCTTGGAAAGCGAGAACCGCGACCTGCGAGCGCGCCTCGACGAGGTGGCAGGACGAAGCGACGCCGTGGATGGCGAGCCGCAGGTGGTGTCGCGCCGTCACTGGCTGGCGCGCGGGGCCGCCGCCGCCCGGTCG
>DMQJ01000154.1:0-289 GCA_003455715.1 Acidimicrobiaceae bacterium
CGACCCACACGTACGCCAACAGTTGATGCGCCTGCACTGCATGCGAACGGTCAACGACTGGAACGGCGACCGCGCGAAGGCGGTGGCGAAGGCGGGCGGGTCGTCACCTCTGGCGTCGCTCGGCAAACTGGCGATGGCCCAGATCCTCCACTTTGCAGGTCGTGTGCAGGGACACCTGCTGGGAATGGAGGGCACGCTCGACGGCGAACAGAACCCGCGTGCGCGCGACGCCGCGTACAGCCAACTCAACGCCTACTTCTTCTCCATCGGCGGCGGCACCGACCAGATC
>DMQJ01000154.1:486-5014 GCA_003455715.1 Acidimicrobiaceae bacterium
CCAGATCCAGCGCAACATCATCGGTGAGCGCCTGCTCGGCCTGCCCAAAGAGCCGGAGGTCGATCGCGACCTCCCCTTCCGCGACGTAGCCGTTGACGCCCGTCGGGCATAGTTGCGTACATCGAGTCGAGTGCATGCGAAGTGCGCGTCGAGTAGCAGGGAGAAAGCGGATGGCCGTGAAGCGCCGGTTCGTTCATGTCGTGTCCGCAGTGGCGATGACGGTGTCGCTGTGGGGAACCGTGCCAGTCGCCCCGACGCCCGTTCATGCGGAAGGTGCCTCGGGCGCCGGGGAGTATCTCGAGCAGGTGAACGGACGGCTCGATGTGGGTGGCAGTCATGCCTGCGCGGTGGCCGACGACGGCCAGCTGTTCTGCTGGGGCGAGAACTCCAGCGGCCAACTCGGCGTCGGGTCCACCGTCGATGCCGACGAGCCCGTAGCGGTCAGCCCGCTGCCCCCTCCCGGGCGAGCACAGGCGGTGGCGCTCGGGTCGAGCTTCACGTGCGCGCTACTCGTCGACGGAGCCGTGAGCTGCTGGGGAACCAACAACTACGGCCAGCTCGGCAACGGCACCACCGACCCCCTCGATGAGCCCCCGACTCCCGTGGAGCTGCCAGCGCCCGGGTTCGCCACCCAGATCACCGCTGGGGAGGACTTCGTGTGTGCGCTGCTGGGCGATGGCGCCATCACCTGCTGGGGTGACGACGAGGACGGCCAACTGGCCAACGGCGCCGACGGCGACCAGACCGCGCCCCCGGCCCCGATCGACCTGCCGGGTTCGGGTGTCGCGGTGTCGGTGAGCGCAGGCGAAGACCATGCCTGCGCCATCCTGTCCGACGGCGCGGTCACCTGCTGGGGACGTGGCGACCAGGGGCGGCTCGGGTACGGCGACACCCTTGAGGTCGAGGAGCCCACGGAGCTGGTCTCGCTCCCGAGTCCGGGCACCGCAACAGCGGTGGCCGCCGGCTCCAGGCACACGTGCGTTGTGCTCACCGACGGCGACGTCACGTGTTGGGGCAGCGACAGCGAAGGGTCGCTCGGCAATGGAGGGGCGTCGTCAGCCGACGTACTCAGCCCTCCCACCCCGATCAGCATGCCCGGCGGACTGAACGCATTGGTGATCGCCGCACACAACGGCACGACGTGTGCGGTGGTGTCGACGGGCGATGTCACCTGCTGGGGGTCGGCGAACTCCTACCGTCTCGGCACCGGCTCGCTCACCGACGCCCCGTCGCCCACCGGGCCGGTCGACCTGTCTGCAGCCGCGTTCGCCGTTGCGGTCGGCTCGTCCACCGTGTGCGCTCTGGTGGGCAGCGAGGTCGTCTGCTGGGGCGGCGATAGCTCCGGCACGGCGGGCGTCGGCGCAGCCAACGGCAACGCCCTGCTGCCGAGCGACCCGTTCGATGTTCCGGGTGCCAACCCGGTGGTCGGTCTTGGGAGCTACCTCGGCGGTACGTGCTCGGTGCAGCAGACATCGGGCACGGTGCGCTGCTGGGGTCTCAACGACGACGGCCAACTCGGCCAGGGCACGAGCGACAGCGACCCGCACGACACGCCCACGACGGCCGCGCTGCTTCCTGCACCGAACAATGCATCCATGGTCGACGGCTACATGGAGCACGTGTGTGCTCGGCAGACCGGTGGCGAGGTTGCCTGCTGGGGCCTCGATCAGAGCGGCCAGGTGGGCAACGGCGCAGCAACCAGCGGCGAAGAACCCACGCCGGTTGCGGTCACGCTGCCCGCTCCAGGCACCGCGCTCGATGTGGCCGCCGGGTATGCGTTCACCTGCGCCGTGTTGAGCGACGGCGACATCACCTGCTGGGGCGACGACAGCGACGGGCAGCTTGGCAACGGTGCCACCACGGGAGTGGTGCACGCGCCTCCGGCACCCATCACGCTGCCCTCGCCCGGCACGGCTGTTGCGGTTGATGCCGGCAACTCGTTCGCGTGTGCGGTGCTGTCCAACAACACCGTCACCTGCTGGGGTGCCGACAACAACGGCCAGGCCGGCAATGGGTCGGGTTCGTCGGCCGATGTCACCGCTCCGCCCGCCGCCATCACCCTGCCATCGCCAGGTACTGCCACCGACGTGCAGGCCGGTCTGGGCCACGCCTGTGCGCTGCTCACCGACGGCAAGGTGGCGTGCTGGGGCGACGACATCTTCGGATCCGTGGGCAACGGTCCCAGCGGGTCCACGGTGTCGGCGCCGGTGCTCATCACGCTGCCGTCGCCCGGCACCGCGTCGGCGCTTGCGCTCGGCTGGCGGCACTCGTGCGCGCTGCTCACCGATGGCAGTGTCACGTGCTGGGGTCACAACAGCGGTGGCCAGCTTGGCCAGAACGACCGCACCAGCCGCGATGCCCCGCCCGCCCCGATCGCGCTCCCGGCCGATGCGGTGGCCATCACCGCTGGCGAGGCGCACACCTGCGCGGCCCTCACGACGGGTGAGGTCACCTGCTGGGGTGACGACCAGTACGGCCAGTTGGGCGATGGAGCGGCGAACGGCGACTTCGTCACCGTGCCCGACCAGGCGGTCGCCCTCGACGATCGGCCGGTGTGGATCCCGGATTTCACGCCGCTGCCGCCCGCCCGCATCCTCGACACGCGCGCCACGGGTGTCACGATCGACGGCCAGTTCCAGGCCGGTGGAACGGTGGCCGGTGGCGCCACGCTGGAGTTGCAGGTGGCCGGGCGTGGTGGCGTAGCCCCCAATGCCGAAGCGGCTGCGCTCAACGTCACTGCCGTAGCGCCGACCGGAACCGGATGGGTGACCGTGTTCCCGTGTGGGCAGCCGCGGCCCAATGCGTCGAACCTCAATGTGGTCAGCGGCGTCAACGTTGCCAATGCGGTGGTGGCGCAGTTGGGCACCGACGGAACAGTGTGCCTGTACGCGTCGGTGGCGATGCATCTCATCGCCGACGTCACCGGTAGTGCACCGGCGTCGTCGGCATTCACGGCCGCTGCGCCGGAACGGTTCATGGAGACCCGCAGCGGTGCCCAGTTCACCACCATCGACGGACAGTTCGAGGGCGACGGCCAACTCGCCGCGGGCACCACCACCGAGTTGCAGATCGCGGGGCGTGGTTCGTCGCCCGTCGCCGCCAACATCGAGGCGGTCATCCTCAACGTCACGGCCGTGACGCCTCCCGGTAATGGCTACCTCACCGTGTATCCGTGCGGCGACAGCTTGCCCACCGTGTCGAATCTCAACTTCGTGCCCGGTCGTTCCACTCCCAACTCGGTGCTGGTCGCGCTCGGCGACGGTGGTGCGGTGTGCCTCTTCAACTCGACGGCCACCCACCTCATCGTCGACGTCGTCGGTGTGCTCAATGTGGCATCGCACGCCGACGCGCCGAGCCCGCGGCGTTTGTTGGAGACTCGGGTCGGCCTGCCGTTCGTGACGTTCGACGGTTCGTACGAAGGCGGCGGCAAGGTGCCCGCGGACGCCACCCGGGCGGTCCAGGTGGCAGGACGGGCCACCAATGCCGACGCCCGGTTCGTGTGGCTCAACGTCACGGCCATCCAGGCGGAGGCGGGTGGTTTCGTGACGGTGTACGCGTGTGGCCAGACCCGGCCGAATGCGTCGAACCTCAACTTCTCGGCCGGAGTCACGGTTGCCAACTCGGTGCTGGTGGAGTTGGGGGAGGACGGCGACATCTGCATCTACACGTCGGCCACCACACACCTGGTGGTCGATCTCGACGGCGTGCTCATCGACGGCTACGCGCCCATCTCCTGAGTTCACGAACGTGTCACAGTGGGGGAATGCAGGAGAAACCCGCTGTTGACATCGTGAGGACATGACCATGGCAGAACTGCGCACCTCGGCGGGCACCTGGGATGAACTGCTCACCGACGGCGGTGCGGCACGCCCCGGTGCCGACATGCTGGTGCAACAACTGCGCGACCTTGGCCTCGCTGAGCTTCAGCAGCGTCAAGACCTCGCCGAACTCGACATTCTCGGCATGGGCATCACGTTCACGGTGTACAGCGACGGTCGTGGCATCGACCGCGCCTGGCCGTTCGATGTCATCCCACGGGTCATCGCTGCGAGCGAGTGGCGGCGCATCGAGCGCGGCTTGCAGCAGCGGCTGAAGGCACTCAACCTCTTCATCGACGATCTGTACCACGAACAGCGCATCATCGCCGCCGGAGTGTTTCCTGGCGAACTGCTCGACCAGTCGATGAACTTCCGGCCTCAGTGTGTCGGGGTCTCACCCCCTCACGGCGTGTGGGCGCACATCAGCGGAAGCGACCTGGTGCGCGACGCCGACGGCACGATGTACGTCTTGGAAGACAACCTGCGGGTACCGAGCGGGGTGAGTTACGTGCTCGAGAACCGGGCCATCTCCAAACGCGCCTTCGCCGACCTCTTCGCCCAGCAGAGCATCCTCCCGGTCGACGGGTACACCGACGAACTCAAGGGCATGCTCGCGTCGTTGGCTCCCGAGGGTGTCAGCGACCCCACCATCGCCGTGCTCACCCCCGGTGTGTTCAACAGCGCCTACTTCGAGCACGCCTTCCTGGCGC
>DMQJ01000154.1:5251-5483 GCA_003455715.1 Acidimicrobiaceae bacterium
CGTGTACATGCGCACCATCGACGGCCGCGAGCGCGTGCACGTCATCTATCGCCGTATCGACGACCTGTTCCTCGACCCAGAAGTGTTCAGGTCCGACAGCACCCTCGGGGTGCCGGGCCTGATGCGGGCATGGCGGGCGGGCAACGTCGGCATCGCCAATGCGCCGGGAGCAGGCGTCGCCGACGACAAGGTGGTGTACGCGTGGGTGCCCGACATCATCCGCTACTACCTC
>DMQJ01000154.1:5681-5825 GCA_003455715.1 Acidimicrobiaceae bacterium
CCCGACATCATCCGCTACTACCTCGCCGAAGAACCGCTGCTGCCGAACGTGCCCACCTACCGTTGCCTGTACCCCGATGAGCGGCAGTACGTGGTCGACCACATCGACGAACTCGTGGTGAAGCCTGCCAACGAGAGCGGCGGG
>DMQJ01000154.1:6052-6343 GCA_003455715.1 Acidimicrobiaceae bacterium
AAGCCTGCCAACGAGAGCGGCGGGTACGGGCTGGTCATCGGCAACCGGGCGAGCCGCGCCGAACTCGACGATGCGGTGGCCCGCATCGAAGCCGATCCCCGCAACTGGGTGGCTCAGCCGATCCTCAATCTCAGCACAGCGCCCACGTTGTGTGATGGCGCCCTCGAACCCCGTCACGTCGATCTGCGCCCGTTCATCCTCAGCGGTGCCACTCAGTACGTCACCGCCGGAGGGCTCACCCGCGTGGCGCTGCGTCAGGGGTCGCTCGTCGTCAACTCGTCGCAGGGCGGC
>DMQJ01000154.1:6523-11838 GCA_003455715.1 Acidimicrobiaceae bacterium
TCAACTCGTCGCAGGGCGGCGGCAGCAAAGACACCTGGATCGTCGACGACGAGTGGGTGGCCTGATGCTGCTCTCGCGCGTGGCCGAGCACCTGTATTGGGGGTCGCGCTATCTCGAACGCGCCGAAGACACGGCCCGAGTGGTGCGCAGCTTCACCGAAGTGCTCCTCGATCTCCCTGCCGGAGTAGCCACCAGTTGGGAGCCGCTGCTGGCCATCGTGGGAAGCCGCGACGCATTCGATGCCCACCACGCCGCGGTGACCGAGCGCGACATCGTGCGGTTCCTCGTGGCCGACAGCGGCAACCCGGGCAGCGTGGTGAGCAGCATCGCCCAGGCTCGCGAGAACCTTCGCACCACGCGCGAGGTGCTGCCGCGCGAAGGCTGGCAGGCGGTGAACGACCTGTACCTGTTCTCCGGAAGGGAACCGGAAGCGGGGGTCGACCGCAGGTCGCGTTCGCGGTTTCTGAGCCGCGTGATCGATGAATGCCGTCAGCTCGACGGGGTGCTGTCGGGGTGCATGCTGCGCGACGAGGCGTACTCCATGTGGCGCCTCGGGGAAGCCATCGAACGGGCCGACATGACGACGCGGGTGCTGGGTGTGCGCGCCGCCGCCCTGCTGAGCGCTACCGGAAGCGCTGCCGACTACGACGACGTGCAGTGGATGGGCGTGCTGCGCTCCGTCAGCGGCCTCCAGATGTACCAGCGCTCCACCCGCGGACCCATTGACGGAGCCGAGGTCGTGCGGTTTCTCGTGCTCGAGCCCGACTTCCCTCGCAGCGTGAAGGCATGTGTCGGAAGAATGCGAGAAGCGTTGTCGCATCTGCCCCGCCCGCACCTCACCACGTCTGCGCTCGACGAGCTCGACGCGCTGGTGGCCAGCGTGCCGGCGGTCGCCGACGACGGGGCGCTGCTCGACGACGCGATGGACGAGGTGCAGGTGGCGCTCGGTCAACTGCACGACGTCGTCTACGCCACGTTCGTTGCGGCAGAGTGAGGGTCGATGGCTTTCGACTCGCTGCGCTACTCGCCCGTCGCGGGCAGGTTCGACGAGGTACGAACCGACGACGGCCAACTTCGGCCCACCTGGCAGGCGGTTGCTCGCGCGCTCGGCCCCCTCGAACCAGGGGTGCTCATCGAGCGACAGCGCCAAGCCGACCGGCTGCTCGATGCGGAGGGGACGGGACACCTGGTGCACGACCTCTCGGTGGGACGAGCCGAGAGCCACCCGTGGCGGCTCGACCCGGTCCCGTTCGTGCTCGACGCGGTCGAGTTCGAGTGGCTGGCGGCGTGCGCGGTGCAGCGGATGCAGGCCATCGAGGCGACCCTTGCCGACTGTTACGGGGCCCAGCGGCTCGTTGCCGACGGTGTGCTGAACCCGGCGACGCTCTTCGGTCTACCTGGCTATCGTCCCACCGCAGGCGGCCCGGGGGTGATCGCTCGCTGGGTGTCGCACTACGCCATCGATCTGGTGCGCGACGACGGTGGCGTCTGGTACGTGGCCCACGACGCGGTGGATGCTCCCAGCGGGTTGGGCTACTCGCTGCTCAACCGGGCAGTGCTGGCCCGCCTTCTGCCCGACGGTCTCCGCGCCGCGGGGGCATCGAGCATTCATCGCCACGCCGACGTCGTTCGGCGAGCGCTCGCGGCGGTGGCCCCACCGGGTCGCCCCAGCCCGCGTACCGTCGTGTTCTCGGGCGGGCCAACCAGCGACACCTACGTGGAGCACAGCTACCTTGCCACTCGGCTTGGCGTTCACCTGGTGGAAGCTGCCGACGTCGTGATGCGTGCCGGCCGCCTGTGGCTGCGAGCGCTCAACGGCTTGGAGCCCATCGACGTCGTGTACCGCCGCCTCGGCGACGCTTACCTCGATCCGCTGGAACCTGGCCATCACGGTGGTGGCATCGGTGTGCCAGGCCTGGTGTGGGGTGCGCGCCGGGGAGGGGTCACGCTGGCCAACGCGTACGGAGCGGCCCTGGCCGAGGCACCCGCGTTTGCTGCGGCGCTCCCCGATGCTGCCCAGCACCTGTTGGGCGAAGGGCTGCGGCTGGACATGTTGCCCTCCGGTGCCCGACTGGCGACGTCGCCGGTGTTCGACCGCACCAGCGGGTCGCTGGTGCCGCGGCCCCTCGTGATTCGACTGCAGGTCGCTGCGCACGATGGCACCTTCACCGTCATGCGGGGTGGCGCCGGCCGAGTGCTTGCGGAGGGCGACGAACCGCTTCACCCCACGGCACAGGTTGCCAAGGATGTGTGGGTGCTCGACCCTCCTGGCGTCCCCCGTTCGCCGGTGCTGGTGGCGGCTCCGTCGCTTCCTCCTCAGGTCGACTTCGGTGCATCGGTTCCCACGCGCGTTGCCGATGCGCTCTACTTCCTCGGTCGTGCGGCCGAACGAGCGGAGGTTGCGGCCCGAACACTTCGGGTGGTGTCGCAACAACTCGAACAAGACCCGGCGTTGGTGAGCGTGGCCGACGGAGGGTGGGCGATCGGTGCCCGGGCGCTGCTGCGGGCTGCACAAGGAGTACCGCTCACTGCGGTTCCCGAGGGCGTGCCCCTGGCTGATGCAGTGGCCACCGAGGTGTGGTCGGCCGCGGGTGTGGTGGGCGGCCAACTCGCCACAGTGGTTCGTGAAGCTGCGTCGGTGCGCGAGTACCTCAGCACTACCACGGGTCGCGTGCTCGGCCGGATCGCAGAAGCTCAGGTGGCACTGGCGGATGGCGTGGTGTCACCCGACGCGCTCGACACGGTGTTGGTCGACCTCGCCGCGCTGGCAGGTCTGGCGACGGAGAGTACGGTCCGCGGCCCGGCGTGGAGGTTCCTCGACCTCGGGCGTCGCCTCGAACGTGCGCTGGCCGTGCTCGGCGCCACCGAGGCAGCGTTGGCGCTCGACGTGTCGCCGCTCGGTCTGCAGCCGGTAGCCGAGGCCACGTTGGCGGCCAACGAAAGCCTCGTCGCGTACCGGCGTCGATACCGCAGCGACGTCGACCTCGACGCGGTGTTGGATCTGCTGCTGCACGACGACGCCAACCCGCGCAGCCTCGCCTACCAACTCGACCGCCTGCGCGAGCACGTGGCCAGCCTGGCGTGGCCCGACGGTGCGACGATCGTGAACGACGCGAGCCTCGCTGCGCTCGGCCACCCGTCAGACACCGTTGCGGCCGGCAGGCGGATGCACATCGACGCGTTCGTCATTGGCGTACGCGGCCATCTGTTGGGGCTGTCCGACGCGGTGGTGCAGCGTTGGTTCGCCGACCCCGTCAACCCCACCGTGATGCGGGGGCGGTGAGTACCTATGCCTCGCTTCCGAGTCGACCACCGCACGGAGTATCTGTATGGCCGGGCCATGGCAGACGGTTTCACCAGCACCCACCTGGAGCCGCGGAATGCACCTGGTCAGCAGGTGTTGTTGGCCAATCTGCGCATCGAACCGACACCTGACGAGCTGGAGCAGGTGACCGACCCATGGGGCAATCGGGTCACCCTCTTCGCAGTGCACCACCCCCACGAATCGTTGCTGCTGCACTCGATCGTCGAGGTCGAGGTCGAGTCACCGCCCCTTCCGGCGCACGATCCCCCCTGGGAGACCGTGGTGCGCGCCGCGGCCGCCGCCACCGGCGACCTGGCCCTCGAGGTGGGGCCCTATCTCGCGCTCACCGAGCAAACGACCGTCGACACCACCGATGCTCTGGCGGCGCTCACCTCCCCCGAGTTCGTCCCCGGGCGTGGGGTGGTGGAGGCCGTGCGAGGGCTGTGCGGGCGAATCTTCGGTGAGTTTCGGTTCGACCCCGACGTCACCGATGTGTCCACCCCGCTCGCCACGGTGCTCGTCGAGCGTGGGGGTGTGTGTCAAGACTTTGCACATGTCGCTGTCGCGGCGCTCCGGTCGGTGGGCCTGCCTGCCCGCTACGTGAGCGGTTACATCGAAACTCAACCGCCCCCAGGGCAACCGAAGCTGATGGGCGTCGACGCCTCGCACGCGTGGTGCTCCGTGTGGGTGGGAGATCACGGCTGGGTCGACTTCGATCCCACCAACGACCAGATGCCGCCGCAACGGCATGTCACCGTGGGGTGGGGGCGCGACTATCACGACGTCACGCCCGTGCGCGGGGTGGTGATCGGCGCCGGGGGCACCCAGTCGCTCACCGTCGCCGTCGATGTGACCTGCCTCGACTGAGCCCTGCGCGTCGCCTGGCCGAGCCGTCCGAAATCCGCTAGTACCTGCGACTGAAAACCGCCACACTGGCGACGTGCATCTCGACCACGACCACTGCTATCGGGCCATCCAAAGCCGCGACTCGCGGTTCGACGGTTGGTTCGTCACGGCCGTGCGCACCACCGGCATCTACTGTCGGCCTTCCTGTCCGGCCATCACACCAAAGCGTACGAACGTGGAGTTCTTCGTCGCGGCCGCCACCGCTCAGGCGCACGGGTACAGAGCGTGCAAGCGATGCCGGCCCGACGCGTCGCCCGGCTCGCCAGAGTGGAACACGCGGGCCGACGCCGTGGGGCGTGCCATGCGCCTCATCGCCGACGGCCTGGTGGATCGTGAGGGCGTTCCTGGGTTGGCGAACCGGCTCGGGTACAGCGAGCGCCAGGTGCACCGGCTGCTCACCTCGGAGCTCGGCAGCGGCCCACTCGCGCTCGCTCGAGCTCAGCGTGCCCACACCGCGCGGGTGCTGATCGAGACCACCACCCTGCCCATCACCGAGGTCGCGTTCGCAGCAGGCTTTCAGAGCATTCGACAGTTCAACGACACCATTCGCGACGTGTTCGCGTCGACACCGAGCGACCTTCGGCGCACCCGCCGAGGCGACACGATTGCGGCCGCAACGGGTGAGGTGCTGACCCTGCGGCTGCCCACCCGCGAACCGTTCGACGCTGGTGCGCTGTTCGGGTTCTTCGCAGTGCGGGCCGTGCCGGGCGTGGAGTCGTTCGAGGGTGGGGTCTACTCGCGCTCGCTGTCGCTCGCCCACGGCGCAGGGGTGGTGTCGCTGTCGTCCTCTGCCGATCCGCGCCGGAACGGTGTCATCTGCTCACTCGCGCTCGATCATCTCGGCGACCTGCAGGCTGCCGTACAGCGAACGCGTCGCATGCTCGATCTTGACTGTGACC
This sequence comes from Acidimicrobiaceae bacterium, assembly GCA_003455715.1. GTDB lineage: Bacteria > Actinomycetota > Acidimicrobiia > Acidimicrobiales > Ilumatobacteraceae > UBA668. Next base: position 11,633 of record DMQJ01000154.1, read on the forward strand.
CGCTGGCCATCGGCGAACATCTGTCGACCGACCCGCTGCTTGCTCCACTCGTTCGTCGTCGCCCCGGCCTGCGGGCCCCCGGTCACCCCGATGGCGCCGAACTGCTGGTGCGCGCCGTGTTGGGGCAACAGGTGAGCGTCGCTGGAGCCCGCACGCTGGCGACCCGTCTCGTGGCCGCTCACGGCCAGCCGCTGCGTCGTCCGCAT
>DMQJ01000069.1 GCA_003455715.1 Acidimicrobiaceae bacterium
CCGTCGACGGTGGCCGCGCTGGGCACCGGCACCCGCGGCGACGCTACGGCTGCGGCGGTCCGGCTCACCACACCCGTGGCCCCCGTTGGTGGCTCCACCATCCTCGACCGCTGTGGCCGTGTGGGCGCACCGGGTGCAGCGGTGTCGATCGCTCCCGGCAGCAGCGGCACCAAGGTGGTGACCGTCCAGTGCGCACTGGTGGAGTTCGGGCTGGATCCGGGGCCGATCGACGGAACGTTCAGCAGCGACACGAAGGCTGCGGTTCTGCAACTGCAACTGCACCTCGGGCTGTACGGGGGTGGCTCGGGCACAGTGGGCACCGCCACGGCGCACGCACTCGGGGTGTACGCGGCGGCCTAGCCGCGGTGACGTTGGTCCCTACATCTGCCACACAGGGTGGGAATATGTTCACTGAGTGCAAGCAGGAACAGGCTCTCGCGACATCGTACTGACAGCCGACGCGCCTCGCCGCGTTGCCGACAGCGGCGCCGCGCTCGACCAGTGGCGCTCGGAGTTCCTCGCCGTGCCCGGCACCGGCCACCTCCGGGTAGCGATGCTGCCGAGCGACGACTCACCTGCTACCCAACTGGCCCGGCGCGTCGCGGCCGACCCCACCGACGCACGACTCCATGTGGCTCGGGTGAACCACCACGTGCTTGCCGACGATGCCAACCAGGTGTACGCCGCGCTCGTCGACGCCTTCCTCGCGTTCGGCACCGCCGGCGTCGGTCTGCGCCGCCGATTGCTCGAAGGGGCCCGACGTCTCGTGGGCGTACAGCGCGCCGCCTTCCTCGACAAGCACGTCGCCACCGGACTCTCCCCGTCGACGCCCTTCCCCTACTGCCCGGGCTCCGTCCTTTCGTGCGGTGCCACAGGCTCCACCGACCTCGTACGGGTCGCAACTCCCGGAGGTACCCCATGACGCTGGAGTTCGTCGGTCGCCATCTGTACCTGCAGCCGACACCGGCCGGTGCGTACGTGGCGGTAGCCAACCCCGACCCCACCCCGGAGCGGCGGCTGCTCACCTCGCTGATGCGCACCCCACAATCGGTGCGAGCGAGCACTGCCGACCTCGCCTGGTGGTGCCGGCAGAGTGAGGCCGAAGCGCTCGACACGGTGCTGCGCGTGCAAGAGCGCGGTTGGATCGAAGGGTTCAACCAGCCGCAGGGTCCGGCAGCCGGACCGCTGGAGCCGATTGCCGAGCGGGCCGTGCAGGCGTTGAGCACCACGGGGCACGGCATGCTCGCCGACTCGCAGGGGTTCGCGATGGCCAGCACCGGCTTCGAGCCGGCGGCGGCAGAGTTTCTCGCGGCCGTCAGCGCCGACATCGCTTCCATGCACGAGCGACACGCTGCGTACTTGGCCGATGCGTCGGGCACATCCACCAGCGCGTGGGCACTGGTCGACATGGCGGGGAACAGCAAGGTTGGCTTCTGGCCGCTGTTCGTGGGCAGCAACCGATTCGTGCTCGCACTCGGCGGCCTTCCCTCGCTCACGCACCCGGCAATGGTGGAACTGGTGTGGTCGCTCGTGGTGCGCTACGGCGAGAACACCTGACCCGTACTCAGCAGTCTGCGTCGCCGGGCAGCATGCCGGCGACGAACAACTGGTAGACCACGTCGTCGCCGTCGGTGAAGAAGGTCAACTGGTCGGCTCCACCGAAGAGGGCGCCCACGGCCGAAGCCGGGGCCGTGGCGCACACCGTGGCATCGGCCAGAGCGACACCTGCATCCGCGGGCCACTCCTCGATGGTGGGCGCCGGGTCGAACCCTTCGGGGTCGACCTCCATTGCCTGGAACCGGAAGCGCTCGGGCGCAAACAGGGTGGGCTCGCCCACCTCCGCCGCACCGGCGACCGCGCCCAGGTCGACGAGGGTGGCGATGAACGCTGCCAGGTTCTCGCGGGCCGGCGTACTGGCGCCGCCATCAGGTTGGTCCATGCCCAGCGCCTCCGCGCGGTGCACGTAGGTGGTGCCGTTCGCCTGAATCGTGAGCACCGTGGTGGGTGCATCGGCGATGAGCAGGTTCTCCACCGTGTAGTCGGGTGGGGTGGCAAGCAGGCCTGCCGACTCGGCCAACTGCAGCACCTTCGTGATGCCGTCGTCGCTGATGGAACGCACGAACATTGGCATCAGCAACGGCCCGGGGTACTCGAGGGTGATGGCACCCGGCTCGAACGCACGGCCATCGCCGCTGATGAGCAGAGAAGGGGTGTTGACGAACGCGAAGCCGGCAGGCACGAAGCCGCCCTCTGAGGTGACCTTCAGCACGACGTCGTTGGGCCCACCCGGGAACGTGATGCCACCCTCCTCCTCGGAGTCTTCGCCACAGGCGACCAACAGTTGGGCCATGAGCGGCGTAGCGAGGGCAGCGACAAGGAACGAACGGCGATTCATGGCCGTTTCGACGCACGGCGACCGGGGCCGGTTCCCGGCAACCCTGCCAACAGCACCGCTCCGTGGTGCTCCACCACAGCGTCGAACAGGCCCCCCGGGGTCTCGATGACGTTGTGCAGGTGACCGAAGAGCTCCAGCGAGACCGCCCCCATGAGCCCGGCCCACGCCGTCATGCCAGCCTGCAAGGCCTCGTCGGAGCACGTGATGGGCACACGGCGGCGAAGATCGGCCAGATCGCGACGCACGGGACGGGCCACCTCACCATGGAAGCGGACGCCCGCGGCCTCCAAGTCGACGAGGAGCGCGACCAGCACAACGGTGTAACGAGAGGCGGGGCCGATGGTGTCGGCTGGCGCCACGTAGCCGGGCACCGGCGTACCGAAGATGAGTGCCCACTCGCTGGGGTGCGCCACCGCCCACTCGCGCAGCGCACCGGCGGTTGCACG